>NZ_JBEXPJ010000124.1:0-26018 GCF_040611995.1 Lentzea sp. NPDC006480 | reverse complement strand
GGCCTGCACCGTCACGTCGAGCGCGGTGGTCGGCTCGTCGGCGATGATCAGCACGTGGTCGACGTAGAGCCGTTCCCAGCCGCGTGACGGCGTGGCGAACGCCTTCGACATCGCCTCGCTCGGTGCGCGGGAGAGGAAGTCCGGTGCCTCGACGTCGATCCGCCGGTTCTCCACGTCCAGCACGATGACGTCGCCGGTGCGCACGAGCCCGAGTGGCCCGCCCGCGGCCGCTTCGGGTGCCACGTGCAGGACGACCGTGCCGTACGCGGTGCCGCTCATGCGCCCGTCGCAGATCCGGACCATGTCGCGCACGCCCTGCTCCAGCAGTTTCTTGGGCAGCGGCATGTTCGACACCTCCGGCATGCCCGGATAGCCGCGCGGGCCACATCCGCGCAGCACCAGCACGGAGTCCGCGTCCACGTCGAGATCGGGGTCGTCGACGCGGGCGTGGAAGTCCTCGATGCTGTCGAACACCACGGCTTTTCCGCGGTGCTGCAACAGGTTCGGCGATGCGGCGGCTGGTTTGATCAGAGCGCCTCGCGGTGCGAGGTTGCCGCGCAGCACCGCGATGCCGCCCTCGGCGATGATCGGTTCGGTGCGGCTGCGGATCACCTCGGGGTCCCAGATCGGCGCGTCGTCGAGGTGGTCGACGAGCGGGTTCCCGGTGACGCTCAACGCTTCCGGGTCGAGCAGGTCGCGGACTTCCCGCAGCACGGCGAGAAGCCCGCCCGCGCGGTGGAAGTCCTCCATCAGGAACCGGCCCGCCGGCTGGAGGTCGACCAGCAGCGGCACACCCGATCCGATGCGGTCGAAGTCGTCCAGCGTCAGGTCGACACCGAGGCGCCCGGCGATGGCGAGCAGGTGCACCACGGCGTTCGTCGAGCCGCCGATCGCCGCGAGCGCCACGATCGCGTTGTGGAAGCTGGCTTTCGTGAGGAACGTGCTGGGCCTGCGGTCCTTCTCGATCAGCTCGACGATCAGCTTTCCGGTGCTGTGCGAGGCTTCCAGGAGCCTGCTGTCGGGCGCCGGAGTGCCTGCCACGCCGGGAATGGTGGTGCCGAGCGCTTCTGCGACCAGGGCCATCGTCGAGGCGGTGCCCATGGTGTTGCAGTGGCCGCGGCTGCGGATCATCGCCGACTCGGACTTGACGAACGCCTCCTGCGACAGCGTGCCGGCGCGGACCTCCTCGGACAGCCGCCACACGTCCGTGCCGCAGCCCAGCGGCACACCGCGGAACGTGCCGGTCAGCATCGGCCCGCCCGGCACCACGACGGCCGGGATGTCTACGGACGCGGCGGCCATCAGCAGCGCGGGAATCGTTTTGTCGCAACCACCGAGCAGCACCACGCCGTCGACGGGGTTGGCGCGCAACATCTCCTCGGCGGCCATCGCGGCCATGTTGCGCCACAGCATCGCGGTCGGGCGCACGTTCGTCTCGCCCAGCGACACCACGGGCAGGTTCAACGGCACGCCGCCCGCCTCGTGCACGCCGTTCGACACCGACGCGGCCACCTCGTTGAGGTGCGCGTTGCACGGGGTGAGGTCGGAGGCGGTGTTGGCGATCGCGATCTGCGGTCTGGCGAAGGCGTCGTCCGGGGCGCCGCGGCGCATCCAGGCGCGGTGGATGTAGGCGTTGCGGTCCTGACCCGCGTACCAGTGCTCGCTGCGCAGCCCCACGGCGCCACCCTACCTACGCCACGACGATGTCGTCTCCCTTGATCTTCGTCTTGATGCTCGGCAACGGTTTCCTGGCCGGGCCGGACCTGCGCTTGCCGTCCACCGAGCTGAACCGGCTGTCGTGGCACCAGCAGATGATCAGGTTCTGGTCGACCTCGCTGCACATGCAGCCCTGGTGCGTGCACTTGGCGTCGAACGCCGTGTACGTGTCCTTCTTCGGCTGCGCCACGACAACTGATGTCTCGTCGTCGAAGTAGACGACCACACCCCCGTTGAGCGGCACGTCGGCCTTCTTCGCGAGGACCGTGCCGGGCGGGAGCTTGCCGCACGGTTGGGGATCAGCGGTCGCCGTGCCCGTCGTGAGGGCGGTTGCGGCACAACCGCCGATGAAGCAGCGGCGGCTGACCGGGTTGCTCTGGAGCTCCATCGCTCACTCCTGCCGGGTCGAGGCGCGGCGGAGGCGGCTTTCTCACCTTGGCGTGAGCGGCGGGGCTGGGGCGAGTCCCGAATTTTCGTCGCCTAGAGCGGCAGGTCGGGTGGCAGCTGCAGGGCGATGGTGATCAGCGAGTGGACCCGGCCGGCGATCACCGCGAGCAGGCCGTGCGTCTCCGGGGACGCGGCGTCGGCGGCTTCCTGGAGCGCGCGCAGGTCGGTGTCGATCTGGCCGAGCACCTCGGCGGTGTCGGCGGGACCGGCGGTGAACGCCCGTGCGATGTCTTCCAGCGGCAGGCCGTGGACCTCCAGGCGCTGCACGAGGTGGATGCGTTCCACGTCGTCGGCGCGGTAGAGGCGGTAGTTGCTCGCGGTGCGCTGGGCTGGGCTGATCAGGCCGAGGGTCGTGTAGTAGTCGACGGTGCGGATGCTGACTCCCGCGCGGGCGGCGAGCTCGCCGATCTTCACCAGTGATTCGGACAAAACAGGCGACCTCCGTCCCGGAAACCGTACAGTGCTACGTGCTACTGTTGGAGTATGCCTGATGAAGCCGACACAGACGGCTGCAGTACGTGGCCGGGTGCGTCTTGTTGATCGCATCCGGCTTGCTCGCCATCGTGGTGCTCACGATCGCCACGGGGTATTTCGTCGCTCAGGAGTTCGCGTACATGGCGGTCGATCGCGGCCGTCTGCAGCAGCTCGCCGAGGCCGGTTCGAAGGCCGCCGAGCGTGCTCTCCGCGTGACTCAGAAGCTCTCGTTCATGCTGTCCGGTGCCCAGTTCGGCATCACGGTGACGGCGTTGCTCGTCGGTTACGTAGCCGAGCCGTTGCTCGGTACCGGCCTGGGCGTGCCGTTCTCGATGGTGATCGCGCTGGTGTTCGCGACGTTCGTGCAGATGGTGCTCGGTGAGCTGCTGCCGAAGAACCTCGCGATCGCCCGTCCCGAACGGCTGGCGCTCGCTCTCAGCTCGTCCACGCTGGTGTACCTCAAGATCGCGGGTCCGGTGATCAGGCTGTTCGACGCGGCCGCGAACCGGCTGCTGCGCGCGATCGGCATCGAGCCGGTGGAGGAACTGCCGCAGGGCGCGACGCCCGAGGATCTCAAGGCGATCGTCGAGGACGCGGGGGAGCAGGGGCACCTGGATCCCGAGCTCACCCAGCTGCTGGAGCACGGCATCGGGTTCCGCGAACTCGTCGCGGACCAGGCGATGACGCCGCGCGTGAACGTCCACACGGTACGGTTCGACGAGCCCGCCGCGCGCGTGATCTCGTTGCTGGACACCGGGAACTCGCGTTTCCCGGTGGTCGGCGAGGACCGCGACGACCTGCGCGGAGTCGTTGGCTTGGCCGAGGTGCTGACGTTGCCGCCGGAAGAGCGCTCGTCGGTGGCCATTGAGAAGATCGCCTCGCCCGCGCTGGTCGTGCCCGCGACGTTGCCGTTGCCCGCGGTGCTGGAAAGGCTGCGGGCCGAACGCCGTCAGCTCGCCTGCGTGGTCGACGAGTTCGGCGGGTTCGCGGGCGTGATCTCGCTGGAGGACCTGGCCGAGGAGCTGGTCGGCGAGATCCACGACGAGGACGACCTGGTCGCGGCCCTGATCGAGAAGGTCGGCGACGACTGGCGCGTGCCCGGCCGGATGAGGCTGGACGAGATCGAGGACGCCACCGGCGTTGAGCTGCCGGTCGGCGACGCCTACGACACGGTGTCGGGCCTGGTGCTGCACCAGCTGGGGCGCGTTCCGGAAGCCGGCGACGAGGTCGTGCTGGACGGCGTGACGCTGCGGGTGGCCGCGGTGGCGCGCAACGTGCCGGACACGGTGGTGCTGTCCCGATGAGCATCGCGATCTCACTGGTTCTGCTGGCGTTGAACGGCTTCTTCGTGGCCGCGGAGTTCGCGTTGATCGCGGCGAAGCGGCACCGGCTGGAGCAGGCGGCTCAGACGTCCCGGGCGGCGCGCGCTGCCGTGGCGGGGGTGCGTGAGCTGTCGTTGATGCTCGCGGGCGCCCAGCTCGGCATCACGTTGTGCACGCTGGGCCTCGGCGCGCTGGCCAAGCCGGCCGTCGCGGACCTGCTGGAACCGGCTTTCACGTGGCTCGGCCTGCCGGACGCGTTCGCGTACGGGGTGGCGTTCGCGATCAGCCTGGTGCTGGTGGTGTTCCTGCACATGGTGGTGGGCGAGATGGCGCCGAAGTCGTGGGCCATCGCGCATCCCGAACGATCGGCGCTGATCCTGGCGCTGCCGTTCCGCGCGTTCGCCCGCTCGGTCCGCTGGATCCTCAGCGGACTGAACTCGACGACGAACTCGTTGCTGCGCTTGATGAAGGTCGAGCCGCAGGACGAGCTGGCGCAGGCGCACCGGCCGGACGACCTGCGGATGCTGCTGCGCCAGTCCGCCGAGCACGGCCTGATTCCCGAGGGCCAGCAACGGCTGCTGACCCGGATGCTGCAGGTCCAGCGGACGACCGTGCGCGAGGTGATGGTGCCGATCGCGCAGACGTCGTCGGTCACGGAACACACCACGGCGCGGGCGATCGAGCGGCGCAGCCTCCAGTGTGGACGGTCGCGCTTCCCGGTCACCGACCTGCGCGGCCGGTACGTCGGCCTGGTGCACATCCGCGAGGCCATGCGGGCCACGGCGCGCGGTGAGGATCCCTCGGCGCGGACGTTGATGGGCCCGGTGCTGACGTTGCCCGCGTCGATGCCGGTCGCTCAGGCCGTGACCGAGATGCGTGCCGAGCGGTCGCAGCTGGCGTTGGTCGAAGACGGCGAGACCGTGGGTATCGCCGCACTTGAAGATCTCCTCGAAGAGCTGATCGGCGACTTCGAGGACGAAACCGACACCCGCGAGAGGAAACGGTAAATGTTCAAGCGGATGCTCAGCGCCTTCGGCGTCGGCGGCCCGTCGGTCGACACGGTGCTGGACTCACCGCACGCCACGCCCGGACAGCTCGTCACCGGGCAGGTGCGCATCCAGGGTGGCAGCGCGGACGCCGAGATCGGCCAGGTCGTGCTGTCGCTCGTCACGCGTGTCGAGGTCGAGCACGGCGACCACGAGTACGGCGGCGTGTCCGAGTTCCTGCGAGTGGTGGTGGCACAGAGCGTGCGCGTCGCCGCAGGTCAGCCGGTGTCGATTCCGTTCCAGCTGCCCATCCCGTGGGAGACCCCGATCACGGCGGTCGGCGGCGCGCAGCTGCCCGGCATGACCGTGGGCGTGCGGACCGAGCTCGTGATCGCGGGCGCGCCGGACAAGGGCGACCTCGACCCGGTGCTGGTCCACCCGCTCCCGTCGCAGGACGCGGTGCTGACCGCGTTCGGGCAGCTCGGTTTCGGCTTCCGCAGCGCGGACGTCGAGGCGGGCCGCCTGCACGGCGTGCCGCAGGAGCTCGGTTTCTACCAGGAGATCGAGTTCTTCCCGCCCGCCCACTTCGCCGGCCGGATCCAGCAGGTCGAGCTGACGTTCGTGGCGTCGCCGCACGAGTTGTTCGTGATCCTGGAGGCCGACAAGCGCGGCGGCATGTTCTCGTCGGGCGGCGACGCGTTCGGTCACTTCC
Source organism: Lentzea sp. NPDC006480 (assembly GCF_040611995.1). Classification (NCBI taxonomy): domain Bacteria; kingdom Bacillati; phylum Actinomycetota; class Actinomycetes; order Pseudonocardiales; family Pseudonocardiaceae; genus Lentzea; species Lentzea sp. NPDC006480. Next base: position 20,361 of record NZ_JBEXPJ010000124.1, on the reverse strand, counting down.
GGCTGTCGCACCAGGAGGCCCAGGTGGCCGACTGGGCGACGTCCGTCAACGGGTGGCTGGCTCAGGTGGCGGAGCGCGGTGGTGCCTACCACGGCTATGACCAGCACGGCTATGACCAGCATGGACACCACGGCGGTCACCACGGTCGTGGCATGGGGATGGGCACGGTCGTCGCGGCCGGCGCCGCGGGTGTCGTGGGCGGCATGGTGATGGGCGAGATGCTCGACGACGCGTTCGAGGACTTCGGCGACTTCGGCGAGTGAAACCTGGATCGGAACAGTGATTGCGGGGCCCGTCACGGGGTAGCCGGGCCATGTGAACAGCGTGGCGAGGCAGTACGCGTGGCGGGTCACCCGCGAGCTCGGACTGAGCGGCGAGTCGTCCTGTGTGGATCGGGACAAGCCGCTGCGGGTGTACATCGCGGTCGACGGCCGGTTGCCCGACTTCCCCGATCGTGACGTCGCTCTGTTGTGGACCGAATGCCACGGGTGGTCGATCGCGGTCGAGGAGCCCGGTGGCGTCGACCTGACCGTGGTGGCCCACCTGGGCGGGGCCGTGGAGCCGCCGCCCCGCACGGTGGCCCGGTGGGTCCGCCGGCTTCAGAGCACGCGGCCGGCGACGGAGAACTCCGTCGCGCACAGCGGGCACGTCGCCTGACCGAACACGTGCCGGATCGCGTCCATCACTGACTGCCGGCCGTGTGCCGCGGCGGTGTCGTAGAGCCTGCGCGCGGTGCCCGTGAGCGCTGAGGGTTCAACCGGTCGCAACGGGCTCGTGTCACCGATCTCGTCGATGTACGAGGCTTTCGCGATGCCGAGCTCGAACACCAGCCAGATGGTCGTGTCGCACCTCGGGCACGGGACGTCGTAGTAGCGCATGTCCAGCCCGTGGGCCAGGCGCGGCCAGTACTCGGTGCCTTCGAACGCCAGTTGCCCGGCCAGGAGACAGCCGTAGTAGCCGTTGGCCGTGGGTAGCAGCCGGTTCGACGCGGCCAGGAACCTGTCTGCCAGGTGCTCGTCTCGTGCGGCACCCGAAGCCATGATCGCGCCGGCGAGCGCCACGGCCTGTTCGCCGAGCTCGGGGTCGTCGGCCAGGTCCGCGAGGCGGGGGAGTGCGGCGATGCTCTCCTCGTCGGCCCCGCCGTCGAGGACGTCGCCCATCAGCTCGTCGAGCTCTTCCTGCGAGAAGTCCGCCATGCCCGCGATCAGACCACGGACATGACGGACTGGTGAGCGGAATCGGTCAGACGGTGACCGGCTCGCGCTTCTCGTTCTCGATCTCCTCCAGTGCGGTGCCCTCGACGTCGAGCTCCGGCAGCCAGCGCAGGAACTTCGGCAGCCACCAGGCGCGCTCACCGATCAGGGCCAGCGCGGCGGGCACGAGCACCATGCGGACCACGAAGGCGTCCACGAAGATGCCGACCGCCAGGGCGAACGCGATCGACTTCACGGTCGCCTCGCCCGCCGGGACGAAGCCCGCGAACACCGAGAACATGATCAGCGCGGCGGCCACGACGACCGGTGCCGCCTGGCGGAAGCCCGTGGTGATGGCCTCGATCGGCTTGGCGCCGCGGTGGTGCGCCTCGTGCATCCGGGACACCAGGAAGATCTGGTAGTCCATCGCGAGGCCGAACAGGATGCCGATCACCAGGATCGGGGTGAGGCTGATCAGCGGGCCGGTGCTGTCGAGGTTCACCGCGTCGGCGAGCCAGCCCCACTGGAACACCGCCACCGTGGCCCCGAGGGACGCGCCGATGGTCAGCAGGAAGCCGAGCACGCCGACGAGCGGCACGAGCAGCGAGCGGAACACCAGGATCAGCAGCACCAGCGCGAGGCCCACGACGACGGCCAGGTAGATCGGCAGCGCGTGGTCCAGCGACGTGGCCACGTCGACGCTCACCGCGGTGGCGCCGGTGACGTAGGCCTTGCCACCGTCGAGAGTGGACAGTTCGGTGCGCAGGTCGGCGACGAGCTGTTCGGTGGCGGTGCTGTCCGGGCCGGACTTCGGGATGACCGTGACCAGCGCGGCGGAACCGTCGGGGCTCGGCTGGGCGGGCGTCACCAGGGCGACGTCGGTCAGCTTGGAGATCGGCTCGGCGGCCTTCGCGGCGGTCGCGGCGGCGCCGTTGCCCTCGACGAGCACGAGGATCGGGCCGTTGAAGCCCTCGCCGAAGCCCTGCGCCAGAATCTGGTTGGCGCGTTCCTGCGTGGAGTTGGCCGGCGGCTTCTGGATCAGCGTGGTGTCCATGGAGGCCACCGGGATCGCGACGATGCCGAGCGCGACGACGCTGAGCAGCAGCGCGACCACGCGGTTGCGGGTCACGGCCTTCGACCAGCCGCGGATCACCCCGCGGTCCTTGGGCTCGGAGCTGGTCTGCGCGCGCTCCTTGCGGGTCAGCACGCGGCGGCCGAGCATGCTCAGCACCGCGGGCACCAGCGTGACCGCGATCAGCACCGCGACGATGATCGTGGCGGCGGCCGAGACGCCCATCTGCGTCAGGAACGGGATGCCCGCGATCGCGAGACCCACCAGCGCGATCACGACGGTGAGACCGGCGGTGACGACCGCGGAGCCCGCCGTGCCGACCGCGGTGGCGACGGCGTGGCCGACGTCCGAACCGCGGCGCAGTTCCTGGCGGTAGCGGTTGATGATGGACAAGGCGTAGTCGATGCCCACCGCGAGACCCAGCATCGAGGCGAGGATCGGCGTGGTCGACTGCAGGTCCATGAACCCGGACGCGATGGTGATGCCGAGCGTGCCGATGCCGACGCCGATGCCGGCGGACAGCAGGTTCATGCCCGCGGTGACGAGCGAGCCGTAGGTCAGCGCGAGGATCACCAGCGCCAGCACGACGCCGACGGCCTCGGTGGGTCCGCCGACGTGCGGCGTCTCCTGCATCGCGGTGCCGCCGACCTCGACGGTCAGGCCCGCGTTCCGCGCCTTGTCGACGGCCTTGATGAGGTCGGCGCGCTGCTCGCCGGTGACCTCACCGGGCTTCACGTCGTAGGTGACCGTGCTGTAGCCGACGTTGACGTCCTTGTTGACGCTCGGCGCGGCGGGGTCGAGCGGGTTGGTCGCCTGCTTGACGCCCTTGAGCGCGGCCTCGTCGGCGACCAAGTCGGTGATCGCCTTGATGTGCTGCGGGAGCTTCTGGCCGTCCGGCGCCTTGAGGACCACTCGTGCGGTCGCGGTCTCACCGGAGCCGAACTTGTCCTGGATGCGCTCGAGCGCCGTCGTCGACTCCTGGCCGGGGATCGACATCGAGTTGGACGTCTCCCCGCCGAGCGTGAAGGCACCGGCACCCGCGCCGATCAGGACCAGGAGCCAGATGAGGACGACCGCGAGCCGGTGCTGGTGCGCACTTCTGCCGAGTCGGTAGAGCAGTTTCGCCATGATGTTCAGGCCTCCCGGTGCCCGAGTGCGTCGTAACAGGTAGCGAGGATCAAGGGGCGCCACGTGGTCTTGTCGCCTTCCTGGTTGGCCAGGAGGGTGAGCACGGCCATGGCGCTCAGGGCGCCGACGATGCGGATCGCGCGGGCCAGTTCCTTCTCGGGTTCGATGACGAACATCTCGTTGAGCATCAGTTCGTCCTGCGCCTGCTGGGGGTCCTCGCCCGGTGCGGTCATCGAGCGGAACAGCAGCGCCACCAGCCCCGGCCGGTCGAGCGCGATGTCGGTGAGCAACTCCAGCACCCTGCGTTCGCGTTGTGGTCCCGGCGGCATCGGCGTGACCAGTTCGAGCACGTGCCTGCTCAGCACGCAGCTCTGCTCCCACGCCGCTTCGAAGAGAGCGTCTTTGCTCGGGAAGTGGTGCAGCAGACCGGCTTTGGACAGACCGACGGCATCGGCGAGCGTCTTGAGCGACGTCTGCTCGAAACCGTGCCGCGCGAAGAGCGCGGCGGCGGCGTCGAGGATCTTCTCGTCGACTCCGGCCTTGGGCTGTCGTGGCACGTGGCCGACTTTACGGTGTTTACCGACCGGTTCGGTAGGTTTACCGACCGATTTGGTCGGTGGCGTTCGTCACCACAATGGATGAGTGATCGAGATGAAGGCGGTCCTGGAAGTCACTGGCGGTTACCTCGCGCTGTCCGGACGGATGACGCGGGACGAAGTCGCCACAGCGCTCGCGGCCATCGCCGAGTACGGCGAGGACGAGGACTTCGGCCCGGAGATGCTTCACGCTCTGCTGGACGACGAGCTGATCACCACGGCCGGTGGGCTGGAGGTGCGGGACACCGGGACCGGTGTGGAGATCAAGCCTGGTTGCTGTGCGGGACTGGAGAGTTGGCGTGACTGGAGCGAGCTGCTCGACGGCCAGGTGCCGTGGCTCGGGCACTCGCCGCAGCCGGGGGTGGAGTTCGTCGCGGACGCGGTGAGGGTGTCGCAGGACGCCGAGCTGCCTGACTCGCCCGCGTGCGAGATCCCGGTCGCGGACCTGCCCGAGTTGCTCGGCCGGGTGCGGCAGGACCTCGTCGGGTTCCTGGAGCTGGTGCGGCGGTGGGCGCCGGACGGCCTGGGGGAGCGGCTGGCCTCGCGGTTCGACGAGGACTTCCACATCAGCGCGCCGCTCCAGGTTCGTTCGTCGCGCACAATGTCGCCGTGATCGAGATGTCCGCCGCCCTCGCCGCCCACCACCTCGTCAGCTTCCCGGACTGGCCGACCGGCCCGTACTCGGACGGCGATGTGGTGCTGTCCGGCCGCATGTCTCGGGAGGACGTCGGCACCGCGCTCGCCGCCATCGCCCAGTTCACCAACCAGCAGAAGGTCGAAGCGGACGGCCCGTCGATGCTCGGGGTGTTGCTGGACCGGAAGGTCAGTGCGAGCGGGGGCCTGCTCGTGCGGGACATCGGGACCGGGGTGGAGATCGAGCCCGGCTGCTGCGTCGGGCTGGAGACGTGGCGCGACTGGCAGCAGCTCCTGGACGGCCGGGCGCCGTGGCTCGGGCACGATCCTGAACCGGGCGTGGAGTTCGCGGACGGCGTCGCGCGGCTGTGGCCGGACGGGCGGCGCACTGGCGGGCCCGCGTGCGAGATCCGGATCGCGGACCTGCCGGAGCACCTCGGCCGGGTTCAGCGGGACATGCAGGGGTTCCTGGAGCTGGTCAGAACGTGGGCGCCGTACGGGATGGGGGAGCGGCTGGCGGCGGCGATCGACCGGGACTTCCACATCAGCGCGCCGCTGTGAGAATGGACCGATGTTCGTCTTCGATGCTGAGCTGTGGGTCTGGGACGCCAGGCGCATGGACACCTGGACCTTCGTCACGCTGCCCGAGGACGTCTCGGACCAGATCCGCGACATCGCCACGCCCGGAGCGGGCTTCGGCTCGGTCAAGGTCAGGGTCGGCGTGGGCGCCAGCAACTGGTCGACGTCGGTGTTCCCGGACAAGCAGTCCGGGTGTTACGTGCTGCCGATCAAGGCGGCCGTGCGGAAGAAGAACGAGGTCGGGCCGGGCGACGTCATCGAGGTGACCGTCGAGGTGGTCTAGCGCGGCCTCGCGATGTCCGGCCTCGCGATGTCGGCGAGGCAACCGCCAGAGCGTCTAGAGCGACCAGTCGATGTCGGCGTAGATCGCGGCGTGGTCAGAAGCCGCGTGCACCTCGTCAGTCATGGTTTCGTAGACGTCCCAACGGTTCTTGGTCCGCGGACCGCGCCACACACCCTTGCGGAACACCCCACCGCCGACGGCTTTCGCGAACAGCGAAGGCGACAGCAGGACGTAGTCGATCTTGCCCTTCTCGTTCACGCCGCGGTACGTGCCGAGCCGGTGGTCCCACTCGAAGTCGGGGTGCTCGCTGATGTCGCGCAGGCCCGTGCGCTGGAACAGAGGTCGCAGCGCCTCGCTGTCGGCGGTGTCGTTGAGATCGCCCACGACGGCGATGTACTCGTGGCCCTCGTCGCGCAGCCGGTTCACGATGCGGGCCATGCGGACGGCCTGGCGGAAGCGGCGGCGTGCGCCGATCGGGTCGCCGGGGGAGCCGTAGCCCTTGGACTTCAGGTGGTTCACCAGCACGACGACCTCAGGGCCGAACGGGGTGCGCACGTGGTATTCGGCGCAGTCGCGGGAGAAGACGATGCCCGAGGTGTCGCGCGCGTACACGTGCGTGCGGATGGTGATGACCTGGTGCGCGTCGCGGGTCAGCAGGCCCACGTTGATGCCGCGCTCGTCGTTGCCGTCGATGAGGTGGACCTCCTCGTACGGGGTCCAGCCGACGTGCTTGAGCATCGAAGCGGAGAACATGTGCAGGAGCTCGCGCGACTCGGCCTCGACCACGCCGAGGACGTGGGCGCCGACGTCGCGCATCACCTGGGCGGTGTGGCGGGTGGCGAGCTCGCTGATGGGTTCGGTGGTGAGTTCGACCCATCCCACCCAGGACTCGCGACCGCTTGCCACGACTGAGGTTTCGCCGGTCTTGTGGCGCGCGAGGAAACGGCCGCGGATGCGTCGCAGGATCGCGTACTTGCTGCGGTCACTTCGCAGCAACTCCAGCGTCGCCAGGTTTTCGCGCAGTTCATCCTTGACTGAAGGCGTGTACGTCTCGAGAGCGATCAGCTCGTTGAACCGGGCGTGGGCGGCCAGCACCGGGGCCGCGTGCTTCACAGCGTTGCGGCCCATCACTTTGGGGCGCTCGAACATGTTCTCCACGTTGAACGACCCGATTCGCGTGTGGCTCATCGACTCCAGGGTCGCATGTGGAGGAACAAGTACGCCCTGGTCCGCTCGGGTGATCTTTCAAAGGAGGAACCGGTGGAGGGCCCCCGATGGCTGGGCTGCCGGATGATGACAAGGGGCCCTCCGAGCATCGGTTACCGCATCACGGGCAGGTGCTGCGGCTCAGGATCGACACCTTGTTCGGGTTGCTGTTGTCGATCTCCTTGCTGTCCTTCTTGCGTGCCGGCGCGACGAAGCACTTGGTGAAGATCGTGCCGTTCTCGCGCACGAACTCCAGCTCGATCGCCCGAGCCTGGTTGCAGTGGTTGTTGTAGTAGACCGTGGTCGTGACGTTGCCGTCGCCCCAGGAGATGTTGATCTTCTGGCCGCTCGGCGACGCACAGGCCGCCGACTTGCGGTGCACCGCCTGGACGGACACGTCGCCGGAGGTCTGCGCGCTGGCGGCCACGGGCAGGAGTCCGCTCACACCGAGCGCGAGACCTGCGGCTGCCAGGACGAGATTGCGAGACTTCACGAATACCCCTCGATAGCTGATCCGGGAGATGTCCCGCGAGCCGTTCGGCCCGCGACCGGAACGTTGCCCCTTTGATCAAGGACGAACCTAGGATGAACCTTGAATCGGCTGATGAGGGGTGATCTTGGAGTTCGGGCTGCTCGGTGCCGTCGAGGTGCGCGACCGCGGTGAGGCGGTGGAGATCGGCCACGTCCGGCAACGATCTGTGCTGGTGGCACTGCTGGTGGAGGACGGGAAGCCGGTCCCGGTCGACCGGTTGCTCGACCGCGTGTGGGGTGAGCGGGCGCCGCTCAGAGCCCGTGACACGCTCTACGGGTACGTGTCAAAGCTCCGCAAACTGCTCGGACTGGACATCGAGCGCTCCCCGGCCGGATACCGGCTCACGGTAGATCCATCGCAGGTCGATTTGTTCCGTTTCCGCGCACTCGTACGGCAGGGCGCGCTCGACGAGGCGCTCGGGCTGTGGCGCGGGCAGGCGCTGGACGGCCTGGAGTCGCCGTGGTTCGACGCGCTGCGGGAGAGCCTGCACGCCGAACGCACTGCCGCTGAACTCGACCGCAACGACCTCGCGCTCGCCCAGAACCGGCACGCCGAGCTGCTGCCGTCCCTGAGGCGGACCGCGGAGGAACGCCCGCACGACGAACGCCTTGCCGCACAACTGATGCAGGCACTGCACGCTGCGGGCAACGACGCGGAGGCGTTGCTGCACTACGAGACCATCAGGCGCAGGCTCGCCGACGAGCTCGGCGCCGACCCGAGCAAGCCGCTCCAGGACGTGCACCAGCGCATCCTGGCCGGCGAGGCGGCGCCCGAAGGCCCACGGCAGCTGCCGGCGCCGCACCCGTGGTTCACCGGCCGCACGAACGAGCTCAAGGCGCTCGACCCGTCCGGAACCGTTGTCATCACGGCGATCGGCGGCACCGGCGGCATCGGCAAGACGGCGCTGGCGCTGCACTGGGCGCACCGGAACCTGAACGCCTTCCCGGACGGCCAGCTGTACGTGAACCTGCGCGGCTTCGATCCCACGGCCACACCGACGCCGCCGGAGAACGTGCTGCGCGAGTTCCTGGAAGCCTTGGGGGAGAAGACGATTCCCGCCGGGCTGGACGCACGGGCGGCCCGCTACCGCAGTCTCATCACCGGAAAACGGATGCTGGTGCTGCTCGACAACGCCCGCTCCACCGAACAGGTCGTGCCGCTCCTGCCGGGCTCCGACGCGACGGTGCTGGTCACGAGTCGCCTCAAGCTCGCGGGACTGGTCGCGGCCCACGGAGCCAGGTCGATCTCCCTGGACGCACTGCACCCGGCGGACGCGCGGAAGTTCCTGGAAGCACGACTCGGAGCCGAGCGGGTGGCCGAAGAACCCGAGGTCGTCGCGGACCTCGTGAGCTGGTGCGGCGGGCTGCCGCTGGCGCTCTCGATCGTCGCCGCCCGCGCCGCGATGGACCCGGACTTCCCGCTCGCCGTGTTCGCCGAGGAACTGCGCGAACAGCCCCTCGACGCCCTGGACGCGGGTGAGATCGGCACGAACCTGCGCGCGGTGTTCTCGTGGTCCGTGGCAGCGCTGTCGGACGAGGCCTCAAGAGCCTTCAAGCTGCTCGGCTCCACCAGCTCGGAGGACATCAGCCTCACCGCGGCGGCGGCCCTGCTCGACCGTCCCGCAACGAAGGCGCGGATGGTGTTGCGGGAGCTGGAAAACGCGCACCTGGTGCAACAGCACGTGCCGGCGCGGTACCGGATGCACGACCTCGTCGGACTGTACGCGGCAGACCTCGCCGCCGACGCGGGATCAAGGCTGGCCGACTTCTACGCGGCCACCGCCAGGGCCGCGGCGATGACGCTGGAACCGCACAAGGTGTTGCCCGAGCACGAAAGCGGCCACGTCTTGGAGTTCAAGGACAACGCCGCCGCCATGGCCTGGTTCGACGCCGAGCACGCCTGCCTGATGACCGAGCAGCGCAGTGCGTTGCAGCGCGGCGCTTTCGACGTGGCGTGGATGCTCGGCCGCACGTTGAACAACTACCACCTGCGCCGCGGACGCACGTCGGACGATGTCGAGGCGTGGCTCGGCGCGTTGAAAGCCGCGGAGGCTCTCGACGACGCGAGCAAACAGGCCACCGCGCACATGTGCCTGGGCGCGAACTACGTCGAGCTCGGCCAGTCGCGGTTGGGACACCAGCACTTCGACCGCAGCCTGGCGCTGTTCGCGCAGTCCGACGACCACGCGGCGCACGGCTCCGCGCACCGGGCGATGGCGTGGGCGGCGGAGTTCGAGGGCGACCTGGAGAAGGCGCTGCACCACTCCTTGCAGGGCCTGGAGAAGTTCCGCGCGGCCGGGTCCGAGATCCGCGAGGCCGAGTCGCTGAACGAGGTCGGCTGGCGCTACGCCTGCCTCAACCGGTACGCCGAGGCGCGGACGTACTGCGAGGAAGCCATGCTGCTCAACAACAAGCTCGGCCACCCCGAAGGCGCTGCGGCCACCTTGGACAGTCTCGCGCACATCGCCCACCACGACGGCCGGCACGCCGACGCCGTCGCGCACTACGAAGAAGCGGTGGCGCTGTACCGGGAGCTGGACAACTCGGCGGAGCAGGCGACGGTGCTGGAACACCTCGGCGACGTGCTGTCAGCCGCGGGAGACGACGCTGAAGCACGCGAGCAGTGGACGCGGGCGCTGGAGATGTACGAGGAACAGGGCCGCGTCTCGGAAGCCGCGGCCCTGCAAGCCCGGATCTAGACCCGGCTCAGCTGACGGCCGCTCTCGATCAGCTCGTCGGTGAACGAGTCGAGCGCCTGCGCGAAGTCGCGCTGGTCCGGCTCGTGCCAGTCCTCGAGCTGGTCGAGCAGCCAGCACCGCCACGCGTGCACGAGCTGCGTGAACACGTCCGAGCCGAGGTCGGTGAACCGGTAGCCGTCGCCGCCGTTCGCCAGGTGCCCGGACTGCACCAGCGCCCGCGCGGTCGGTTCGAAGATCCCGCCGGGCACCTTGGTCATCTCGGCGATCTCGTCCAGTGTCGCGATGCCGTCATCCGTCGACGCGCGGTAGACCCGCCCGAGCAGCCACGCCTGCTCCAGCGGCAGGTCGACGCCGGACCGCAGCAGAACCGCCAGTCCTGGATCGTCCTTCGACTTCGAGACCACCGTCGAGACGAGCTTGCGCAGCTCGTCGTAGGAGTTCGACGGCGGCGCGGCGAAGCTCTCGCCCACCCCGCTGTTGCCCGTCGCGGCGGCCCGGGAGGTGTCTCGCAACTGCACCTGCGGCAGGAAGAACGCCACGAGCAGGGCGACCAGCCCGATCGGCGCCGCGATCAGGAACATCGTCGACACCGTCTCGGCGTACCCGGCGACGATCGGCGCCTTCAGCGCCGCGGGCAACGCGTGCACGGCGGCCGGACTGGCGATCGCGCGTGGGTCCACACCCGGCGGCACCACCAGGTGCTTCGGCAGCTGGTTCGCGTAGATCGTGCCGAACATCGCGACGCCGAACGAGCTGCCCATCGTGCGCAGGAAGCTGATGCCGGACGTGGCGACGCCGAGGTCGGAGTAGTTGGTGGTGCTCTGCACGACGATCACCGGCACCTGCATCACCAGGCCGATGCCCGCGCCGAGCACGACCATGAACGCGCCCATGACCCAGTAGCTGGTGTCGGCGTCCAAATAGGACAGCAGGAAGATGCCGATGGTCAGCAGCACGGACCCGACGATCGGGAACGCGCGGTACTTGCCGGTGCGGCTGATCGTGTTGCCCGTCAACAGCGCCGTCGACATCAGCCCGGCGATCAGCGGCAGCATCCACAGCCCGGACGCGGTGGCCGACTCGCCGCGCACGTACTGCAGGTAGATCGGCAGGTACGTGATGCCGCCGAGCATCGCGAACCCGACGACGAAGCTCAGAATCCCCGACACCGTGAACACCCTGCTGCGGAACAACCTCATCGGCAGCATCGGCTCTGCCGCGCGTTGCTCGACGAACACGAACGCCACCAGCAACACGATCGACCCCGCCGCCATCCACAGGATCGTCGGTGACGTCCACGGGTACTCGGTGCCACCCCAGCTCGTGACCAGCGTCAACCCGGTCGCGGCGAGCGCGATCAGCGCGATTCCGGCGTAGTCGATCTTCGGATGCCCGTCGGCCCTGATCGTCGGCAGCGCGGCGATCGCCACCAGCACGACCGCGACGCCGAGCGGGATGTTGACGTAGAACGCCCACCGCCAGCTCAGGTGGTCGACGAAGAGGCCGCCGAGCAACGGCCCGGCCACCGTCGCGATGCCGAACACCGCGCCCGCGAACCCCTGGAACTTCCCGCGCTCCCGCAACGGCACGACGTCCGCGATGATCGCCGTCGAGGTGACCATCAACCCGCCCGCGCCGAGCCCCTGCACCGCCCGGAACGCGATGAGCATGCCCATCGACTCCGACCAGCCCGCGAAGAACGAGCCGACCAGGAACAGCACGACGCTGACCAGGAACGTCTTCTTGCGCCCGTAGAGGTCGCCGAACTTGCCGATCAGCACCGTCATGATCGTCTCGGCGAGCAGGTACGACGTCACCACCCACGACAGGTGCGGGCCGCCGCCCAGGTCGGCCACCATCGTGGGCAGCGCGGTGGACACGATCGTCTGGTCGAGGGCGGCCAGCAGCATGGCGAGCAGCACGGCCGCGACGACCAGGTTGCGCCGGCGGGTGTCGATCATCTCGGGCACGGGCCGATGATGGCCCAGGATCGCCGGACCCGCTGGCTGAGCTCGGGTCCGTGGGCGCGAAGGCTTTCGCTCGGCCGGATTCACCGCGCACAGGCCCGGCGCCACCCCATAGGGTTGGTGCAGCGATCACCCGAAGGAGGCCGTCTTGATCTTCATCACCGCCAAGTTCCGGATCCTGCCCGAGTACGCGGACACCTGGCCGGAGATCTCCCGCGGCTTCACCGAGGCCACCCGCGCCGAACCGGGCTGTCTGTGGTTCGACTGGTCGCGAAGCATCGACGACGAGACCGTGTACGTGCTCGTCGAGGCGTTCCGGGACGGCGACGCGGGTGCCGCGCACGTGCAGTCCGCGCACTTCAAGGTCGCGCAGGCCGAGCTGCCGCCGTACCTGGAGGAGACGCCGAAGATCGTGAACGCGGTGCTGGAGCAGGACGACTGGTCGCTGCTCGGCGAGATGGAGGTTGGGCCACGCGGGTGAGCATTGCTCAGATCGTTTGGCGCAGGACAGATCCTCCGCCCAGGATGGCGCCATGGACGCCTTCGTGGAGTTGTTCGCCGAGCTGACCGGGTTCTCGGCGGAAGAGCTGAGGTCGACCGGACTGGTCGAGCAGTACCGCGTGCTCGCGCAGGACGCGTCGGACGCCGAGCTGATCCAGCTCTGGTACACCGGCGTGTGGCGCGGGGTGATCCCGAGTTCCCGCGCCTACGCCGAGGGGCTGGCCTGGAAGGCCGTCAACGCACCCGCGCCGGGCACGGCAGGTCCCGGGTTCGGGAGCTGGGAGCGCAGACCCAGAAGCAGCGTCTGATGAGGGCCGTGGTGGTCGGGGCCGGGTTCGCCGGCTCGCTGATCGCGAAAGTGCTGGGGGACAACGGGTTTCAGGTGCTCGTGCTGGAGGCCGGCGCCGAGACCGAACACGACGAGGCAGTGCGACGGTTCCACACCGCACTCATCAAGTCACCGCTCGCGCCCTACCGGACCACGGTGGCCGCGCCGTCGAGCGACTACGTGATCAACACAGGGCCGTTCGCCTACAGCAGTCCCTACCTGCGGATGAACGGCGGGACCGGCACCGTCTGGACCGGCATCACGCCGCGCATGCACCCCGAGGACTTCCACACCGCGGATCTGGGCCGCGGGCGTAACTGGCCGATCGAGTACGACGACCTGGAGCCTTACTACCGCGCTGCGGAGTGGGAGATCGGGGTCTCGGCCGACGCCGATGAGCAACGGCAGCACGTCCCGGTCGCGGACGGCTACGCGTATCCCATGCACGCCTTGCCCCGCACATATCTCGACCACGCCGTCGCGTCCGTTGTGGACGGACAGCGCATCGACGGCCGCGAACTGCTGATCACCGGCACACCGCAGGCGCGCAACGGAATCGCCACCAGCGGCTACCGGCCCGACGGACACCTGTGCTCGGGATTCGCGAGCTGTGTGCCGGTGTGCCCGGAGAACGCCAAGTACACCCCGCTCCGCACCCAGAAACGCTGGTCGCCCAACGTAGAACTGCGCACGAGATGCGTCGCGAACCGGGTGCACGCCGACGAGTTCGGGCGCATCACCAAGGTCAGCTACCAGCGCTACACCGATGACACGACCGGCAGGCACACGCGGCACGAGGTCGAGGCGGACGTGGTCGTGCTCGCCGCGCACGCGATCGAGAACGCCAAGCTGCTGCTCATGTCCGGCCTCGCGAACAGCAGCGACCAGGTCGGCCGCAACCTCATGGACCACCCCGCTCTGTTGACGTGGGCCTTGATGCCCCAGCCGATCGGCCCGTTCCGCGGGCCGGGCTCGACGACGAGCATCGAGGCGTTCCGGGCCGGAGGTGAGCGCGCCGAGCGAGCACCGTTCCGCGTCGAGATCGGCAACTGGGGCTGGGGCTGGTCGGCGGGCAGTCCTGACTCGGACACGGCCGAGTTCGTCGCGGCAGGTCTCCGCGGCAACGCCTTGAGGAAAGCGGTCGCGGAACGGGTCGGCAGGCAGTTCACGCTGCAGTTCGAGATCGAGCAGGAAGCCGACCCGTCGAACCGCGTCACGCTGGCCTCAGAAGTGGACGCACTGGGCAACCCGCGCCCGAGCATCCACTACGGACTGTCGGACTACGTGAAAAACGGGCTCCTGGCCGCGAAACGCGTGTCGGACCAGCTGTTCGAGATGCTCAAAGCCGAGGACTACACGTCGTACAAGCCCGACGAGGAACGCTACTTCGAGCACAACGGCGAACCACTGCGCTACTGGGGTGCCGGACACGGTGGCGGCACGCACGTCATGGGCACGCATCGGGAAACCTCGGTCGTGGACCAGTGGCAACGCTGCTGGGACCACCCCAACCTGTACGCGGTGGGCTGCGGCAGCATGCCGTCGCTCGGCACCTCCAACCCGTCGCTCACGATGGCCGCACTGGCGTTGCGGACGGCCGACCACCTCGTGTCCCGCCGCGCCGAGCTCGTTGCACCAGCAGGATCGCTGCCGCCACCGCGATGAGCACGGCGCCGTTGCCGCACGCCCACAGCACCGCGTGGGCGTGCACGACGTCGCGGCTGACGGCCGGGTCGCGGAACACCGGGTTGACCTGCGTGATCAGCAGGACCTTGAGCGCGACCGACACCGCGAGACACGCCAGCGCCGGCCGCGGCGCACGGGTGACGACCGCCAGCACCACGGCGAGCGGGGCCCACGGCAGGTAGTAGTAGACCGGGCTGCCCGCCGCGAACGTGCCGACCAGCGACCCCGGCCGCGGATCGGCCAGCAGCTGCGGGTTCCACACGACCTGCTCGTAGAGGTTGCCGAAGAACCACATGCTCAGCAGCGGAACGACCAACCTGGAAAAGTTCACCGGGTCATGATGTCGAAATGTCGAAAGCGTCATGACGTCGATCGACGCAGGGGTGGCAGCGGATGGCCGCTGCCAGTCGACAACGAGGAGAACAACATGCGGTTCATGCTCATTCACCGAGTCCAGGAGGACGACCCGGCCTCGTGGGAGCCGAACCCGGAGCTCATCGAGCGGATGAACGGCTTCATCGAGAAGCTGGTCGCGAACGGCGCCCTGCTCGCCGCTGACGGCGTGCAGCAGGCCGGCTCGGTGGTGCGCAGGCGCGGTGCCGAGGTCAAGTCGATCGACGGGCCGTTCGCCGAGGCCAAGGAGGTCGTCGGCGGGTTCATGATCATCAGCGCGAAGGACCTGGCCGAGGCGACGGCGCTGGCGGAGGAGTACATCGTCTGCTTCGCCGGGATCGACGAGATCTCGGTCGAGGTTCGCCGGGTCGTCGAGCCCGAGGAGATCGAGCCCTACCTGAGCAAGTAGGCCATCTCCACGACGAACCACTCGCCGTCGAGCGAGCATGGTCCGTCGGCGCGGTGATCGCCGAGTTCGTCGGCGCCCGTGCCGGACTGGGTTACGTGATCTACACGTCCGGTGCGAGCGCCGACGCCCCGCTCGCGTTCGCGGCGATGACCCTGCTCGCGATCATCAGCGTCGGCTGTTCTACGGCTTGTCCTACCTGGAGAAGAAGGTGCTGCCCTATGCCTGAGCCAGCCGGTCCAGCAGTTCGCCGAGCAACGTGCGTTCGCCCGGCGACAGGTCCGCCGGGTCCGCGTCCACCAGTGCCCGCAGGGTGAGGGCGGCGTTCGCGCGGGTCGGTGCCTCGGC
Organism: Lentzea sp. NPDC006480; assembly: GCF_040611995.1. Lineage (NCBI taxonomy): Bacteria > Bacillati > Actinomycetota > Actinomycetes > Pseudonocardiales > Pseudonocardiaceae > Lentzea > Lentzea sp. NPDC006480. The sequence continues at coordinate 4,812 of NZ_JBEXPJ010000124.1, read as the reverse complement.
CTTCGTGCCGCGCACCACCCCGGCGAGTGCGGCCTCGCGGACGCGGGCGGACAGGCCGAAGTCCGGCTCGGGCTGGGCGATCAGGGTCAGCGTGACGCCCACGTTCGCGGCGAGCAGCTGTTCCGCGGCGTCGTCCGGCGGCGCGGTGAGCAGGCCTTCGCGAGCGGCCTCGGTGAACCTGTCGCGCAGTGCGGCGTGGGCGGGAGCCGTTACGGCGCACGGCTTTCCCGGTTCGACCCGGCCGTAGAGCAGCCCGTAGAACGACGGGTGCTCCAGCCCGAACCGCACGTGCCTGTCCCAGCCCTCCCGCAGCTCGCCGAGCGGGTCTCCGGAGCTCTCCACCGCGACGTACTGGGTGAAGCCGTGGTTGAGCACGGCGTCGATCAGCCCCTGCTTGCTGCCGAAGTGGTGGTACAGCGTCGGCGCCTGCACCCCGGCCCGTTCGCACACGGCTCTCGTCGACACCGTGCCGCCACCGTCCAGCAGTTCGGCTGCCGCGAGCAGGAGCCGGTCCCGTGCGTTCTGCATATCGCTACAGTAGCGTATGTAGCGCTACATAGCTTTCTATAGCGATGGGAGAAGCGCGATGAGGACCTGGTTCATCACCGGAGGGACGCCCGGCGGGTTCGGCCTGGCCTACGCCGAGGCCGCGCTGGAGCAGGGCGATCAGGTCGCCGTTACCGTGCGTCGGCCCGATGAGCTGCGGGAATGGGCCGCGGGGCACGGTGACCGCGTGCTGGTCCTGCCGCTCGACGTCACCGACGCCGAGCAGGTGCGCACGGCCGTCGGGGCGGCCGAGGAGCGGTTCGGCGGGATCGACGTGCTCGTCAACAACGCGGGCCGCGGCTGGTACGGCTCGGTGGAGGGGGCGGCCGAAGAGACGATCCGGCGCACGTTCGACCTGAACCTCTTCGCGGTGGTCGAGGTGCTGCGGGCGGTCCTGCCGGGCATGCGCCGGCGAGGCAGCGGGTGGATCGTGATGATGTCGTCCCTGGCCGGGCTCGTCGGCGTGCCGGGGTTCGGCTACTACTCGGCGGCGAAGTTCGCCCTCGAAGGGCTGTCGGAGACGCTGCGCCAGGAGGTCGAGCCGTTCGGCGTGCGGGTGCTGGTGGTCGAGCCGGGATCGTTCCGCACCAAGGCTTACGCCGGTTTCCAGGACGAGCCGGTCCGCGAGACCGTCGACGCCTACCTCGGTCTGGTGGAAGGCATCCGGACGACGTTCGCGGACCAGGACGGCAAGCAGCCCGGTGATCCGGAACGCGGAGTGCGGGCGGTCCTCAGCGCGATGAACGCACCCGAGCCGCCGCGCCGGATCGTGCTCGGCGGCGCCGCGTACGACGCCGCCGTGACCATGCATGAGAACGCACTCGTGGAACTCCGCGCGCACGAGACGCTCTCGCGCGGTGCGGACTTCTAGCTCGCGGAACCGCCCGCGGCCAGCTTCATCAGGTCCGAGTCGAGGTCGATCGACAGCTCGGTGCCGCCCGCGCTGCCGAACTCGTGCTGGTAGCGGCCCCACGACTCGTCGCGCACCGTCTTCTCGAACGCGGACGCCATGAGCGCCACGAGTTCGAGGGCCGCGCGGTCGATCCGCTTGTTCAGGCCGGGGTCGGTCCAGTCCTCGGTCGCGGCGAAGAGCGACGTCGGCACCACGATCGTCCGCAGGTAGGCGAACAGGCCGCGCATCTGGTCGTCGACCACGAGTGCGTGCCTGGCCGTACCGGCGGTCGCGGCGAGCACGACGGGCTTCGCGATCAGCAGGTCGTTGTCCAGGATCTGGAAGAACGACGTGAACAGCCCGCTCGCGCCCGCCTTGTAGACCGGGGTGCTGGCGACGATGCCGTCGGCGTGCTGCAGGGCGTCGATCGCCTTCTGCAGCTTCGGGCCGATGTGGTTGGACACCAACGCGTTCGCGATCTCGCCGGCCAGCTCGCGCAGCTCGATCGTCCTGATCCCGACGGTGAGCTCCTTGCCGAGACCGAGCGTCGCCACGCGCTGGGCGACCCGGTCGGCGAGCAGCCGCGTCGACGACGGGTCGCTCGTACCGGCCGAGACGATCACGAGCTGCTTCTGGGTGGTCATTTCTCCTCGTTCCCCGCGAGCTTCGCGGTGATCACAGCGAGCTGTTCGAGTTCTTCTGGCGTAAGGACGTTCAACGCGCGGGTGACGCTGCGAGCGTGCGGGCGGCCGATCTCCTGCTGGACCTTGCGGCCTTCCGGGGTGAGCGACAGGCGCACACCCCGGCGGTCACCGGGATCCGGGCACCGCTCGACCAGCCCGCGGTCGACCAGACGGTCGACCATGCGGGACAGGGCGGGCTGGCTGAGCAGCACGTGGCGGTTCAGCTCACTCATCCTCAGCGGACCGTCGCACTTGGACAACGTGTAGAGGACGTCGTACTCCCGCATCGTCAGGTCGCCCCAGACGTCCTCCGCGTTGAACTGCTTCATCAGCACGGCGTAGGCCCTCATCAGGGACTCCCACGCCTCGTTCGCTCGGGTCACTGGTTGTCCTGGTACGGCGAGCCACCCGTGACGTTGTCACCCCGGTTGGCGTTCGGCCTGGGCTGACGGGCCGGCTGGTCGCCGTACTTCTCCTTGACGCGCAGGGCGTGCGTCGGCGGCTTGGCGGTCTCCGGATCCTGGCGCGACTCGATCTCCTTGCGCAGCACCGGAACCACTTCCTCGCCCAGCAGGTCCAGCTGGTTCAGCACCATCTTCAGCGGCAGACCGGCGTGGTCCATCAGGAACATCTGGCGCTGGTAGTCGCCGAAGTGCTCGCGGAAGGTCAGCGTCTTGTCGATGACCTCCTGCGGGCTGCCGACCGACAGGGGCGTCATCTCCATGAAGTCCTCCATCTTCGGCCCGTGCCCGTAGACCGGCGCCTCGTTGAAGTACGGCCGGAACTCGTTCTTCGCGTCCTGCGACCGCTTCGCGATGTAGGCCTGCCCGCCGAGACCGACGATGGCCTGCTTCTCCGTGCCGTGGCCGTAGTGCGCGTACCGCTCGCGGTAGAACTTGATCAGCCGCATGTAGTGCTCTTTCGGCCAGAAGATGTTGTTCGCGAAGAACCCGTCACCGTAGAACGCGGCCTGCTCGGCGATCTCCGGCGTGCGGATCGAGCCGTGCCACACGAACGGCGGCAGGTCGTCCAGCGGCCGGGGCGTCGAGGTGAAGCCCTGCAACGGCGTGCGGAACTTGCCTTCCCAGTCCACGACGTCCTCGCGCCACAACCGGTGCAGGAGGTTGTAGTTCTCCAGCGCCAGCGGCAGGCTCTGCCGGATGTCCTGACCGAACCACGGGTACACCGGCGCGGTGTTGCCGCGGCCCAGCATCAGGTCCATGCGGCCCTTCGACAGGTGCTGCAGCATCGCGTACTCCTCGGCGATGCGCACCGGGTCGTTCGTGGTGATCAGCGTCGTCGCGGTGCTGACGATCAGCTTCTTGGTCTTCGCCGCGATGTGGCTCAGCAGCGTGGTGGGCGCGGACGAGAAGAACGGCGGGTTGTGGTGCTCGCCGATCGCGAACACGTCGAGCCCGACCTCCTCGGCCTTCTCGGCGATCTGCACGATCGCGTCGATCCGCTCGGCCTCGCTGGGGGTCTCGCCGCTCACCGGGTCCCTGGTGATGTCGCTCACCGAGAAGATTCCGAACTGCACGGCACCCGCCTCCTTCAGTCTCAAGTTCTATGCGTTTGCATCTACCTTAACGCACAGGGGCGCGAGCTATTCCCCACTAGGGTCATCGGATGTTCTCCGGGGAGTTCGAGCTGCATCTGACCGGCTCGCCGTGGCAGGCCCGCGAGCTGGGGGAGTTCGCCGAACTGCACGAGCTCAAGTTCAGCCACATCGAGCTGCAGCGCGGCGAGACGCCGTCCCAGCCGATGCTCACGATCGGCGCGCGGGGCACGATCGACGAGGTGCGGGCGACCGCCGCGGACTGGCGTCAGCGGATGATCGCGGCCGAGCTGTACGTCATCAGGGTCAAGATCGAGGCGGCGCCGTGGAACGAGGGCGTGCCGAGGACCGACGCCGAGGCCGATCCGGAGCGCTACTTCGAGCACCACGTGAAGCTGTTGTTGCCGCAGGAGTGGCACGTCGGCGTTTTCAAGGCCGTTAAACCCCACCACGCGCACGTCTCCCGCAACGCTCGTCGCCGCCGCGAGGACTACCAGGAAGAACGGTTCGTGACGCAGCGGTGCTTCGGCGTGGGACGCGACACCGCGAAGGCGCAGCTCAAGGCACTCCTCGACGACCTGGAGCAGTTCGAGGTGCTGGAAGTCGAGGAGGAGTACGTCGTCGATGACGACGCGCTGCACGTCGACGACGGCTGGTTCGAGTTCCGGCGCGGCGTCTCCACCAGCGAGAAGTGGCTGCGGCAGGCACCGGCGGGGATGGAGGGGTTTCCGTCGACCTACCAGCCGCTCTCCCTCAAGCCCGGTGTCGACGTCACGCAACGCGCGGTGTTCGACCCGGCGCTCAAGCACTTCGACCACGGCTTCCGGGGTAGTGACCCGAGGTTCGCCGACCCGCAGCAGGGAGCGCGCTGGCTGGCGCAGCGGCGCAGGGCGATGGCGCACCTCCTGCACCTCATCGGCGAGGAGTCGGCCTGGCACCGGAACCTCGTCCTGCGCGGCAGCGTGGTGATGCGCGAGTGGTTCGGCGAGGCCGCGCGGGAACCGGGTGACCTCGACTTCGTGGTCGTCCCGCGCGGCATCGCGTCTGACAGTCCACGGGCGGAGCAGCTGATCGGCGATCTGGTCGCGCACGTCGACCTCGATCCCGGCCCAGGCCTCAGGGCGGAGGAGTACAGC
>NZ_JBEXPJ010000123.1:0-26175 GCF_040611995.1 Lentzea sp. NPDC006480 | reverse complement strand
CCGACGTCCATGGCCCTGAGCATCTCGACGATCGCCAGGTCGTCAGCGAGATCGGCCCGGACGTCACACGTCCGGGCCGACCTTTGTTGTCGCCGGGTTCACCTGGTTCATCTGAGCGTCACCGAAGCACACGGCTGTAAGTCATCCCCATTGGGGACAAGTCCTGTGGACAACTTTGCGCGAAATTGCACAAGCGTCGGTTTTCCCTCATGCGGAGACGTTCGGCTGTCCACATTGAATGCGGGACACTCGACGGTGTGACTCGCACCTGGTCCACTCCCGCCCCGCTCGTCGCCGGCGCGTGGGTGCTCGCCCTCCTGCTCGCGTTCGCCACGATCATCGCGAACGACAACGCCGGCCGTCTCCTCGTCGGACTGGCAACGCTGCTGGTCACGTACCTCGCGGCGTTCGCCACGATAGCCCGGCCGCGCCTGTCCGCGGACGTGAACGGGCTCGCCGTGCGCGGGTTCGCGAACACCACGCACCTGCCGTGGCACGAGGTGAAGGTCAAGCTGCAGACCACCCGCCGGCTCGGCAGGGAACAGCAGACTTTGGAACTCGACGCCGACGACCGTCTCGTGGTGCTCACGAAACTGGACCTCGGCGCCGATCCGGAAGAAGTCGCCGGAGTGCTCCACGCCCTGCGCCCCTAATTCGGGCGGCAGGTCCTGGCGATCTCGAGGATGACTTCGGCGTCGGTGTCGAGCTGAGCCGCGCGCAGGGCGAACATGACGCCGAGCAACACCACGGCGGCCACCACGGCACCGATCTGGTAGAGGTTGCGGTTCTGCTGGGGCGCCCTGACCATCGCGAGCGTCAGCAGGCCGCCGATCACGAACCCGCCGAGGTGCCCGAGCAGTGAGGCGTTGGTGAAGAGGTTCGACACCAGGTTGATGCCGACGACCACGACGATCGTGGAGATGTCCCGCCGCTGCCGCTTCCACAGGATGAGCAACGCGCCCATCAGGCCGAACACCGCACCGGACGCACCGGCGAGCTGCTGGCACACGGTGCCGAAGTAGAACGCCGACGCACTGCCGCCGAGCAGCGACAGGAAGTACACGGCGCTGAACCGGACCTTGCCCAGCTCCCGTTCGACGTGCTGGCCCACGACGTAGAGCACGGCCATGTTGAGCGCCAGGTGGATCAACCCGAAGTGCATGAAGCCCGACGTGACGACCCGCCACCACTCACCCTGGGCGGTGAGCTCGGGAATCATCGAGGTCGCCGTGAAGAGGCTCGCCCTGTCGTTGTTCATCGGGCTGCCCGCCTGGAAGACGGTCACCAGGTACGCCAGCACGTTGAGCGCGATCAGCACCGGCGTGATGATCACGCGGTCCGACACCTGCGCGCCCACCATCGTGCGGGCGGGACGGACCGTGCGCTTGCCCTCGTTCACACAGTCGACGCACTGCTGACCGACTGCGGCCTCGCGCAGACAGTCCGGGCACGCCGGACGGTCGCACCGGGTACAGCGCAGCCGGGTGGGCCGATCGGAATGACGTGCGCAGACCGGGGTTTCCGGCTCCGCTCCGATCGGCCCGTCCGGTGGCACGGGTGCATTGCTCACGCGCGTTCGATCGTGATCCGCTCGATCTTGATGTCGTTGACCGGACGGTCGCCCGCACCGGTCGTGGTGTTGCCGATCGCGTCGACGACGTCGCGCGACTCCTGGTCCGCGACCTCACCGAAGATCGTGTGCTTGAAGTTCAGCCACGTCGTCGGCGCCACGGTGATGAAGAACTGCGAGCCGTTGGTGTTGGGCCCGGCGTTCGCCATCGCGAGGATGTACGGCTTGTTGAACTGCAGTTCCGAGTGGAACTCGTCCGCGAAGCGGTAGCCGGGGCCACCGCGGCCGGTGCCCGTCGGGTCACCGGTCTGGAGCATGAAGCCGGCGATGACGCGGTGGAACAGGGTGCCGTCGTAGAACGGACCCGATTTCGTACCGCTCGCGTTCGCCTCGGTGTAGTCACGGGTGCCCTCGGCGAGCCCGACGAAGTTCGCCACCGTCTTGGGGGCGTGGTCGGGAAGAAGGTTGATGCGGATGTCGCCCTGCGTGGTGTGCAGGGTCGCCGTCACCTTGGTCCCGACGAAGGATTCGTTGCTGTCAGCCACCACCCCATCGTGCCATCCACGGGCGGCGATGTTCAGAAAGGGGCACGATGGGTACCTCTATGACATCACCGGACGACAACGTGTGGAGCACAGGATGGACGAGGTGGACGTCATGACCCGCGCCGGCGAGTCCGTTGGCAAGGCTGTCGGCACCGGTCTGAAGGCCGCGCGTCAGGGTGTCGTTCGCGCAGGTCACGCCGCTGAGGTCAAGCTCGCGGAGCGCGGCATCACGACTGACCAGGTGCGCGGCGCCATCGTGGAGCGGGCCGACACGCTCATGGGCAAGGCCGAGGACTGGGAGAAGCAGACTCGCCGATCCCGCAAGCGCCTCGCCAAGAAGAGCGCGAAGACACGCGCCGAGCTCATGAGCAGGGCCGAGGAAATGCGCAAGGAAGTTCGAAAGGCCGCCAAGCACGCGCGCAAGGACGCCAAGTCGCGCGCCAAGGAGATCCGCAAGGCCGCGGCGAACCTCGGTGCGGACGCACCGAAGCGCCGTCGCTGGCCGTGGGTGATGGGTCTGCTGCTCGCGGCCGCGGTCGCCGGCTACATCGCGTTGACGCGCAGGCCGGAGGAGGTCCACCTGCAGGACGAGGAGCAGGCCCCGATGCCGGAGCCCGTCCTCAACGGCCAGGTGCCTTCCCAGAAGGAACCCGTGAAGTAGTCACAGCTTGAGGTTCGCGATCGCGGTCTCCGCGATGCGGCGAGCCTTGATCGACTGCTTCTGGTTGCTCGTAACGACCACAGCGGCGTCGCTCTTCGCCACGGCGTAGACGACGCCGCTGTCGTTGCTCACATACCCTCCGGTCCACCCGGCGGGCGAACTCGCGGGCTGTGAACCGTCCGGCGCCGCCTCGTTCACGATCTTCTTGGCGATCCGCTCGTCACCCACGTACACGCGCACGGTCAGCTGGATCTCCGTCGCGTTGGCGTAGAAGAAGCACGCCGGGTGCGGCTGATCCGTTGACAGTTTCACTTTCGGCACGCGCTGACCGTTCGCCTCGGCCACGAAGGTCGTCGCCAGGTACGGACAGGTGCCGTCGGCTGCGGGCTGGGGCGCGGGCGGCACTGTCGGAGCCGCGCTGGTCGTGGTCGTGACCTGGGTGGTCGTGGTCGCGGGCACCGGCGTGGTCTGAACGACTTCGGTGCCGCACGCGGCGAGAACGCCGAGCAGGGGCAGCAACAGTGCTCGTTTCATAGGGGCAACAGTCAACCAGATGCCCGAAGGCGCTTTTTCGGGACACTCTAATTGGTCCATACCTTTTGTGCCCTGCCTCTGCCCTGCGCCACGGAAGGACCCTGCCCATGGAGTTCCTCGAACAACGACGCGACTACGCCCTCGCGCTCTTCCGCATCATCATCGGACTGTTCTTCGTCATCCACGGCGTGCAGCACCTGTCCAAAGGAACCAGCCTGCTCACGTGGCCCTCCGGTCCGATGAGCCTCATCGAGCTGATCGGCGGCGGCCTCATCCTGATCGGCCTGTGGACTCGCTGGGCGGCACTGATCAGCTCGGGCGCCATGGCGTATGCCTACTTCGTGGTGCACCAGCCACGCGGCCTGCTGCCGATCCAGAACGGTGGCGAGCTCGCCGCGGTCTACTCGTGGGCGTTCCTGCTGCTGGTGTTCACGGGCGCCGGCGCGTGGAGCATCGACGCGCTTCGCAAGACGTCGAAGAAGTCGCTCGCGAACGTCTGAACGTCACCGAGCGGAGTTTGCTGGAAACGCACTGAAGCCCTGTTCGCGACGACGGCGAACAGGGCTTCGCATTCAGACCACTGAGGTACAAGGTTCGGAGTAGCTGACGCGCAAGGTGAGCCGCGATGACGCGAAGCGTCGAGCGGCTGGGGGTCCGGGGGCTTGCCCCCGGCTGGGGTCTGGGGGCTCGGCCCCCAGAAAACACTCGGAACGTAAAAGGCTCGCGCTCTTTGCGAGCACGAGCCTTCGATACGTGGAGACGAGGGGAATCGAACCCCTAACCCCCGCCTTGCAAAGGCGGTGCTCTGCCAATTGAGCTACGTCCCCATGGATCCGGGGCGGCAGGCCGCCCTCAGGATCAGTGCGACATCAGTCGGTGGGAGCGGTGGCCTCGCGCCACAGGTCCGCGTCGGCCTTCGCCGAACGGCTGCGCTTGACGAAGAACAGAACCGCACCGGCAACCACGACGAGTGCGATGATCTTCTTAGCCACTGGAAACCCTCCAAGACTGTTAATGCCCCGACCTACCGCACCAGCCTACAGGCTTCGCGAGACTTGGGCCGGGGCTCTGGGATGCAATCCCAGACAGAACGATGATGATTCGAAAGAAAATCGAGTGGGCCTAGGAGGACTTGAACCTCCGACCTCTTCATTATCAGTGAAGCGCTCTAACCGCCTGAGCTATAGGCCCTCGATCATCACCCCTTGGGGCAACGAGGAAGACCTTACAGGATCGTCCTTCGCTGCCCCAAATCCGGGGGTCACTCACGCTCGGAGAGCGTCAACTCCAAGCCACCAGCCAGATCCGCGGACACGTTGTAGACGAACGCACCCACGGTCGCGAGGGCCGTGAACAGCACGATGTTGACCGCGCCGATGATCGCCGAGACGCCGAACACGCGCCCGGCACTGATCAGCGGCTCGCCCGGCTCGTTGGCCTGGAGGAGGTCGTTCGCGGTGCTGTTGATCTTGTCCCAGACGCCCATGCCGTGCAGCACGCCGTAGAGCACGCCGACCGCCACCAGCCAGACGAAGAACAGCGCGACGCCCAGCACCAGGGCGAGCTTGAGCACCGACCACGGGTCGACGCGCTTCACCTGCAGCGAGGCGCGACGCGGGCCGCGGCCGGGACGGCGAGCCGACGGGGTGGCGGCTGCGGGACGAGCCCCGGCGCCCATGTTCACCGACGTGCGGCTGCTGCCCAGGCCCACCGGCACGGCAGAACCCGTGACCACGGGCTTCTGCACCTTGACGGTGTCCGGGTCGGTCATCGGGAAGGCCGGCGACGGCTCGGATGCGGACGGGACCGGCGGCGCGGCCGGAGCCACGTACGCCTGGGTCGAGTCCTGGGAGGCCTCCGTGTCGTTCGTCACGCGCTGCCAGGGCGGCGGCGCGGACACGACGACCGGCTCGTCGGCGACGGCGGCAACCGGCTCGGCGACGGGCGCCGGAGCCGGCGTCTCGGCAGGCGCCGGAGTCGGAGCAGCTGCGGGCGCCGGAGTCGGAGCCGGTGCAGGCGTGTCGATCGAAACGGTCTTCTGCTCGGCCTGAGCAGCCGGCGCAGCGGCGGGAGTCTCGGGAGCAGCAGCGGGTGCGGCGACCTCGGCCGCCTTCTCCGCCGACACAGGCTTGGTCTTGTCCTGCGCGTTCCCACCCGAGGAACCGGAGGCCGCCGGCGCGGCCGAGTCCGCCTTCTTCGCAGCGTTCTGGGAAGAAGGCTTGGTGATCACCGCGGTCTTGTCCGCGTCCCGACCTTCGCGGTTCTCGGGTGGAGTCACGAGCTGTCCTTAGCCTCTCGCTAGCAATTCCGACTACTCGGCCGAGTCGGTGGGGGTGTCTGCCTGGTCGGCGTCAGAGTCCACAACTGCGTCCACTGCTGCTTCTTCTGCGGCAGACGTCTCACCGTTAGTGACGTCGCTGGGCTCGTCCGCGTTGCGTGCGACGGCGATCAAAGTGGTGCTCTCGCCGAGGTTCATCAGCCGCACGCCCTTCGTCTGCCGTCCAGCCTTGCGCACCTGCTCGGCTCGGGTCCGGATGACCCCGCCGGTCGAGGTGATGGCGTAGAGCTCGTCGTCGATGTCGACGATGAGCGCTCCGACCAGCCTGCCACGTCGGCGGTCGTGCTGAATGGTCAGCACACCCTTGCCGCCACGGCCCTGGACCGGGTAGTCCTCGATCGGCGTTCGCTTCGAGTACCCACCGTCCGTCGCGACCAAAACGAACAGGCCTTCTTGGACAACGCCCACCGAAAGCAGCTCGTCATCGGCGTTGAAGCGCATGCCCTGCACGCCTGACGTCGCACGCCCCATCGGGCGCAGCACGTCGTCGGTCGCGTGGAAGCGGATCGACTGGCCGTCGGCGGACACCATCAGCAGGTCGTCGTCGGCCGAGCACAGCACCGCGCCGACCAGCTCGTCGTCCTCGCGCAGGTTGATGCCGATAAGACCACCCGATCGGTTGGAATCGAAGTCGGACAGCTTCGACTTCTTGACCAGGCCCTTGCGGGTGGCGAGCACGAGGTACGGCGAGACCTCGTAGTTCTTGATCTGGATGACCTGCGCGATCTCCTCGTCCGGCTGGAACGCGAGGAGGTTCGCGACGTGCTGACCACGGGCGTTGCGGTTCGCCTCAGGCAGCTCGTACGCCTTCGTGCGGTAGACGCGGCCCTTGTTCGTGAAGAACAGGATCCAGTCGTGCGTCGAGCACACGAAGAAGTGGGCGACGATGTCGTCCTGCTTCAGCTGTGCGCCCTGCACGCCCTTGCCGCCGCGCTTCTGCGCCCGGTAGAGGTCGGTCTTGGTGCGCTTCGCGTAGCCCGTGCGCGTGATCGTGACGACCACGTCCTCAACGGCGATCAGGTCCTCCATGGACACGTCGCCGTCGAACGGGATGATCTTCGTGCGCCGGTCGTCGCCGAACTTGTCCACAATGGCCGTGAGCTCGTCGCGCACGATCTTGCGCTGCCGCTCCGGCTTTTCGAGGATGTCCTTGAGGTCCGCGATCTCCAGCTCGATCTCGGCCAACTGGTCGATGATCTTCTGGCGCTCCAGGGCGGCCAGGCGGCGGAGCTGCATCTCCAGGATCGCGTTGGCCTGGACCTCGTCGATCTCGAGAAGCGAGATCAGACCCTCACGCGCCTCGTCCGGCGTTTGCGACCGGCGGATCAACGCGATCACCTCGTCGAGGTGGTCGAGCGCCTTCACCAAGCCGCGCAAGATGTGCGCGCGCTCTTCGGCCTTGCGCAGACGGAACCTGGTCCGCCTGACGATGACCTCGATCTGGTGCTTCACGTAGTGGCGGATCATCTGGTCGATCCGCAGCGTGCGCGGCACGCCGTCGACCAGCGCCAGCATGTTGACGCCGAACGAGTACTGCAGCTGGGTGTGCTTGTAGAGGTTGTTCAGCACGACCTTCGCCACCGCGTCGCGCTTGAGCGTGACCACGATGCGCATGCCGATGCGTCGGTTCGACTCGTCCGCGATGTTCGCGATGCCGGTGAGCTTCGCGTCGCGCACCAGCGAAGCGATGTTCTCGACCAGGTTGTCCGGGTTGACCTGGTACGGCAGCTCGGTGACGACCAGGATCGTGCGGCCCTTGGCGTCCTCGTCCATCTCGACGACGGCGCGCATGCGGACCGAGCCGCGGCCGGTGCGGTACGCGTCCTCGATGCCGGACGTGCCGAGGATCTGGCCGTACGTCGGGAAGTCCGGGCCCTTGATCCGGGCGATCGTCGCCTCGAGGGTCTCCTCGTCGGAGGCCTCGTGGTTGTCCAGCGCCCACACCACCGCGTCCGCCACCTCGCGGAGGTTGTGCGGCGGGATGTTCGTCGCCATGCCGACCGCGATGCCCGAGCTGCCGTTGATCAGCAGGTTCGGGATGCGCGACGGCAGGACGACCGGCTCCTGGATGCGGCCGTCGTAGTTGTCGCGGAAGTCGACGGTCTCTTCCTCGATGTCGGCCAGCATGTGCATGGCCAACGGGGAGAGCCGGCACTCCGTGTACCGCATGGCGGCGGCGGGGTCGTTGCCCGGCGAGCCGAAGTTGCCCTGGCCCTGGATCAACGGGTAGCGCAGCGCCCACGGCTGGGCGAGACGCACCAACGCGTCGTAGATCGCCGAGTCGCCGTGCGGGTGGTAGTTGCCCATGACGTCGCCGACGACGCGCGCGCACTTGTTGAAGCCGCGGTCGGGACGGAAGCCGGAGTCGAACATCGAGTACAGCACCCGGACGTGCACGGGCTTGAGCCCGTCACGCACGTCCGGCAGCGCACGACCCACGATGACGGACATCGCGTAGTTGATGTACGAGTTCTGCATCTCCTGCTGGATCTCGACCGGCTCGATGCGGTCGTGCTGCGGGGGCAGAGTCGTATCGGTCACTGTTCTCTTTCCTTCTCGCCAGAAACGCCAGGATGCCTAGGGACCAAGACCGGACTCAGATGTCCAGGAACTTGATGCTCTTGGCGTTGCGGGTGATGAACGAACGGCGTGCCTCGACGTCCTCGCCCATGAGCACGCTGAACAGCTCGTCGGCGGTGGCCGCGTCGTCCATGGTGACCTGGCGCAGGATCCGGTTCGCCGGGTCCATCGTGGTCTCCCACAGCTCCTCGGCGTTCATCTCGCCAAGACCCTTGTACCGCTGGATGTTGTCGTCCTTGCCGAGCCTCTTGCCGCCCTCGATGCCTGCCTTGATCACGGCGTCGCGCTCGCGGTCGGAGTAGACGTACTCCGGCTCGGCCCGCTGCCACTTGATCTTGTAGAGCGGCGGCTGCGCGAGGTACACGTGGTTGTGCTCGATGAGCGGCTGCATGAAGCGGAACAGCAGCGTGAGCAGCAGCGTGCGGATGTGCTGGCCGTCGACGTCGGCGTCGGCCATCAGCACGATCTTGTGATAGCGCAGCTTCGAGAGGTCGAACTCGTCGTGGATGCCGGTGCCGAGCGCCGTGATCAGCGACTGGACCTCGGTGTTCTTCAGGACGCGGTCGATGCGCGCCTTCTCGACGTTGATGATCTTGCCGCGGATCGGCAGGATCGCCTGGTACATCGAGTCGCGGCCTTCCTTGGCCGAGCCGCCTGCGGAGTCACCCTCGACGATGTAGAGCTCGCAACGCTCCGGCTCGGTCGAGCGGCAGTCCTTCAGCTTGCCCGGCAGGCCGCCGATGTCCAGCGCACCCTTGCGGCGCACCAGCTCGCGGGCCTTGCGGGCGGCGATGCGGGCCTGCGCCGACGACACCGACTTGGTGACGATCGTCTTCGCCTCGTTGGGGTGGCGCTCGAACCAGTCGGCCAGGTGCTCGTTCGTCGACTTCTGCACGAACGACTTGGCCTCGCTGTTGCCCAGCTTGGTCTTCGTCTGGCCCTCGAACTGGGGCTCCTTCAACTTCACCGAGATGATCGCGGCGAGACCCTCGCGGATGTCGTCACCGGTGAGGTTGGTGTCCTTCTCCTTGAGCAGCTTCTTCTCGCGCGCGTACTCGTTGACGACACGCGTCAACGCCGCGCGGAAGCCCTCTTCGTGCGTGCCGCCCTCGTGCGTGTTGATCGTGTTCGCGAACGTGTAGACCGACGCGGTGTAGCCGGTGTTCCACTGCATCGCGACCTCGACCTGGAGGTCCTCGCCCTGCGCCTCGAAGCCGATCACCTTCTGGTGCACGGCCTCGCGGGTGTGGTTGATGTGGCGGACGAAGTCCTCCAGACCACCCGGGTAGTGGAAGACGCGCTCCTTCACCGCGGCCTTGTGGCCCTCGGCGTCGGCTTCCTCGTCCGCCTCCGAGACGCGCTCGTCGCGCAGGATGATCGTGATCCCCTTGTTGAGGAACGCCATCTCCTGCAGGCGGCGCGCGATCGTCTCGACGTTGTACTCGGTGGTCTCGAAGATGTCCGGGTCGGCCCAGAACGTGATCGTGGTGCCGGTCTCGTCGGTGGGCTCGCCCTGGCGCAGCTCGTGCGCCGCCTTGGTGGCCTCGAAGCGCTGGGTCCAGACGTGACCCTGGCGCTTGATCTCGACGTCGACGGCGGTGGACAGCGCGTTCACCACGGAGATGCCGACGCCGTGCAGGCCGCCGGACACCGCGTAGGAGTCGCTGTCGAACTTGCCACCCGCGTGCAGCGTGGTGAGCACGACCTCGACAGTGGGCTTGCCCTCGACCGGGTGCACGTCGATGGGGATGCCGCGACCGTCGTCGATCACCCGGACGCCGCCGTTGGCCAGCAGGGTGACGTCGACAGTCGTCGCGAAGCCGGCCATCGCCTCGTCGACCGAGTTGTCCACAACCTCCTGGACCAGGTGGTGCAGACCGCGCTCGCCGGTCGAACCGATGTACATGCCCGGCCTCTTGCGCACTGCCTCGAGGCCTTCGAGGACGGTGATCGAGGACGCGCCGTACTCATTCTTCTTAGCTGACACGGGCCTGGAGTCTCCTCGCTGATACGGGCACCGCCCGCACGATGATGGGTGACGCTCCCCGTGATTCTACCGGGCCACCCCGACAGAAAGGGGGCAAGGACACCTTTGATTCAGTCACAGAGCGCCTCACGAGGCGCGAGACGGGTCAGGACGGCCGAAAAGGGGGTTCAAATCCGCTGGTGAACGCTCATTGCGCCGCAGAATCGCCGCTGAGCCCTTGACAGGACCTCACCCGTAGGTGTCACGCGGACCGCGCCCAGGCGCGTGCCTGGGGCCGTGTCGCCAGCTCGGGGCGTCCGGTCCCTTGATCTTGAGCCGTTTGACGACGCCGTGGCCGACACCCGCAGCAATCCGCTTGAGCAGATCGCGCTGCAGCAGGCGCAGCTGAGTGGCCCACGCCGTCGACGACGCCTGGACCGTCAGTTCCCCGTCACTGAGAGCAATCGGGCTCGCGTGCTCAGCGACGTCCTCACCTACCAATTTTGCCCAACGCGCGAAGACCTGGCCACCCTGGAGTTGCTCGACCCAGCCCCGGTCCGCGGCGATCCTGGACGCGAGCCGGCCGAGCGGCTGGGGGTCGCGGTCGTCCGGTCCCGGCCCCGACCAACGGCGGCGCCGGCGGTTGACCGGACGGCCCTTCGACTTGCTGCCGGGGGTGCGCCCGCGGGCCTTCGCACTCGCCTTCGCGGCCTCCAGAGCCGCCCGCGCGAGGTCAGAACCCTTCAGTGGCTCACCCTCAGGTGTGAATGAACCTGTGGACAAGTCCGGATTTGTGACGGAGTTATCCACACCATCCACAGACTTGTCCCCAGATGTGTGGGCGGACACACCCGATCGAGCTACATCTTGGGGATCTGAGTTAGACACGCCGGACCTCCCCGCCACTTACCTCAAACCGGGCACCGCTCAGCTCGTCCGGAACGTCCTCCGCCACCGCGGCGGTGATCAGCACCTGCTCGGCGGCGGCCGCGACCTTCGCCAGCTGCTGCCGCCGGCCGCGGTCGAGTTCCGCGAACACATCGTCCAGCACGAGCACCGGTTCGATGCCGTCGACACGCATCAGCTCGTAGCCGCCGAGCCTCAGCGCGAGCGCGAACGACCATGACTCTCCGTGACTGGCGTAGCCCTTGGCGGGCAGCTCACCGAGCGTCAGATCGAGATCGTCTCGGTGCGGGCCGACGAGGCACACCCCGCGTTCGATCTCCTGCCTTCTCACCCGATCGAGCTCGGCGAGCAACAGGTCCTCGATGCTCTCCCTGTCTTCCGGGAGATCGCCGACGCTCGACTTGTACGAGATGAGCGCCGGACGCGACTCCGGAGCGACCTCCGCGTACGCCGTGGTCACGTGGTCCGTCATGTCGCGGACCAGCTTCATCCGCGCGGCCAGGAGCTCCGCGCCGTGCTTGGCGAGATGCCCGTCCCAGACGTCGAGCGTCGAGAGGTCAGCCGATCGAGAGTGCTTCACCGTCTTCAGCAACGCGCTGCGCTGCTTCAGGACACGGTCGTAGTCGCTGCGGACACCGGCGTACCGGGGCGCGCGCAACACCAGCATCTCGTCGAGGAACCGCCGCCGGTCGCCCGGATCGCCTCGCACCAGAGAGAGATCCTCTGGCGCGAACAACACAGTGCGCAGAATCCCGAGCACATCACGCGGACGTGGCACCGGACCGCGGTTGATCCGTGCCCGGTTCGACTTGCCCGCCGTGATCTCGAGCTCGACGAGCAGCTCACGGTCGTCGTTGACCACGGCCGTCCGCACGACGGCGCGCTGAGCACCGTGCCGGATCAGTGGCGCATCCGTGGCGACGCGGTGCGATCCCAGCGTCGCCACGTACCCGATCGCCTCGACCAGGTTCGTCTTGCCCTGGCCGTTGCGTCCCACGAGCACCGAGACGCCGGGCTCGAGCTCCAGGTTCGCGAGTTCCCACGAGCGGAAGTCGCTGACCTGGAGGTGTCTGACGTGCACCTCGCTAGCCCTGGGTGCTGCCGGCGCCGGACGACGGTCCGGCCAGGTGCACCGCGTGGCCACCGAACTGGTTGCGCAGCGCGGCGACGGCACGCATCGCGGGCGAGTCCTCCTGCCGCGACTGGAACCGCGCGAAGAGCGCCGCGGAGATCACCGGAAGCGGCACCGCGTTGTTGATGCCCTCCTCGACGGTCCACCGGCCCTCACCCGAGTCCTCGACGTACCCGCGCAGGTCGTCGAGCTCCGGGTCGGACTCCAGCGCGCGCACCAGCAGGTCGAGCAGCCACGACCGCACGACGGTGCCGCGCTGCCAGGCCGAGATCACCGCGGGCACGTTGTCCACGACGTCGGTCTTGTCGAGCAGCTCGAAGCCTTCGGCGTACGCCTGCATCAGGCCGTACTCGATGCCGTTGTGCACCATCTTCGAGTAGTGACCGGCGCCGACCTTGCCCGCGTGCGCGAAACCTTCCTCGCGCGGACCCTCCGGACGGAGCGCGTCGAAGATCGGCATCGCCTGCTCGACGTGGGCGGCGTCGCCACCGACCATCAGCGCGTAGCCGTTGTCGAGACCCCACACACCGCCGGACACACCGCAGTCGAGGTAGCCGATCTCCTTCTCCGCCAGCAGGTCCGCGTGGATCCGGTCGTCGGTGAACTTGGAGTTGCCGCCGTCGACCACCAGGTCGCCGGGCGACAGCAGCTCGGACAGCTCCTTCACCGTGTTACGGGTGATCTCGCCGGCGGGCACCATCACCCACACCACGCGCGGTGCTTCGAGCTTGGACACCATGTCCGCCAACGACTCCGAGTCGCTGACCTCCGGGTTGCGGTCGTAGCCGATCACCTCGTGACCGGCACGGCGCACCCGCTCGCGCATGTTGAAACCCATCTTGCCGAGGCCGACGAGTCCGAGCTGCACGGTGTTCTCCCCTAAACGTTTCTCGTTACCCGGTAAGGGTTTTAGCCGGGCAGGCGAACGGGCATCAGGAGGTACAGGTAGCCCGGCGCCACGTTCCCATCCTCGTCCACCGGCTTGAGCAGCGCCGGTCGGCTGGGTGTGGTGAAGGACAAGTGGACACGGGGCGTGCGAACCGCTCCGAGACCGTCGAGGAGGTATCCGGGGTTGAACGCGATCGTGACCGCGTCGCCGGTGTACTCGACCGGAAGCTCTTCCTCGGCCGAACCCTCGTCGTCGCCGCCGGCGGACAGGCGCAGGCCGCCGTCCACGAACTCGAGCCGGACCTGGGTGCCGCGCTCGGCGACCAGCGAGACGCGCTTGATCGCCTGGACGAGCGTGTCGACCTCGATGATCGCCGCGGCCGAGTGCTCGGTCGGCAGCAGCTGGCGGTACTTCGGGAAGTCCGCGTCGAGCAGGCGGGTCGTCGTGCGCTTGCCGGAACCGGACAGACCGAGCAGTCCGTCGTTCGCCGCCAGCGACATCTCGACCTTGCCGCCGGACGAGCCGAGCGTCTTGGCCGCGTCGCCGAGCGTGCGGGCGGGGACGAGCACCGCCACCTCGCCGAGGGACGCGTCCGGCTCCCACGGGAACTCACGCATCGCGAGGCGGAAGCGGTCGGTCGCGACGAGCACCAGCTTGCCGTCACCGATCTCGACGCGGACGCCGGTCAGCATCGGGAGCGTGTCGTCCTTGCCGGCGGCGACGGCGACCTGGCCGACTGCCTCACCGAAGACCTCGCCGGGAAGCTCACCGATCAGCTGAGGCATCGACGGCAGCGCGGGGTAGTCCTCGACCGGCATCGTCGGGAGGCTGAACCGGGCACTGCCGCAGCTGATCATCATGCGAGCGCCGTCGACCGCGATCTCGACCGGGTGGTTCGGGAGCGCCTTGGTGATGTCGGCCAGCAGACGCCCGGAGACCAGCGCGCGGCCCCCGTCGGCGATCGTCGCCGGGACACCGACCTGAGCCGAGACCTCGTAGTCGAATCCCGAGACCGTCAGCGACTCGTCCGACTCCGCGTCGAGCAGCACGCCGCCCAGCACGGGGACCGGCGGACGGGACGGAAGGCTGCGAGCGACCCAGGCGACAGCGTCGGCGAGGCCGTCGCGTTCGACGCGGATCTTCATGAGGCGTCCTTTCCTCGACAGTCGACAAGCCCAACCACAGCAACGTGCCAGTGGGGGTTAGGGAGCCTCGACCTCAGCTGACCCGAGGTGCGGAGCAACCACGTTAGAGCGTCCTGGCCCTTCCCGTCACTTCGGGGTTCGGGCACCGATCCCCGGGAACCATCCCCCGCTGTTTTGCTTTGAAGTTCTTCCTAGAAGAGATCCAACAGCAGTAACAGTAAGGGCTGTGGATTGTGTGGACTGGTGTTAAACGCGCAGGTCGGGAGCCCATCTTCCATGTGGACTAAGGGGGGATGGCACCCGGGGACAGATCGGCGCACCCGGGGACAGCCAGTTGTGCACACCTCTCGATCCACAGATCGTCCACAGTTGTCCCCGGGTGCGTCCCCGGGTGCGGGGCAGTTGTACCCGGGTGTTCAACAGGCTTCTGTGGCCAGATCGTGGCCGGGGCCACAGGTTTTTCCAGTTGTCCCCACCCCTTCGAGTGCTGCGGGTGAGCAGCAAGCCCTCGCCGCATCCGCCCTCCTCACCTCCACCCGGGTTTGGAGCGCGCGCGCACGCCCCGTGTGCTGATCGCACGCGGGGCCCCTTCGTCCTCTCCTGCCGTACGCGGGGACCCCGCGTCCTATCCCCGCGCGCGCGGAAATGCTGCGTGCGCAACGAAATGTGCAACGAAAAAGGGGCCCTCCGTGGTGGAGGACCCCTCGTCGTACCCGGGGTGGATCAGGGCGCGTGGCGGGCGCGCTGCTTGATCCGCGACGTCAGTTCCTGGACCTGGTCGTAGATCCGGCGGCGCTCGGCCATCTCCTTGCGGATCTTCTTGTCCGCGTGCATGACGGTCGTGTGGTCGCGGCCGCCGAACGTCTGCCCGATCTTCGGCAGCGACAGGTCGGTCAGCTCGCGGCACAGGTACATGGAGATCTGCCGCGCCTGGGCGAGCGCCTTCGTCTTACCCGGGCCGCAGAGGTCGTCGATCGTGACGCCGAAGAACTCAGCGGTGACCGCCATGATCGTCGGCGCGGTGATCTCCGGCGCGTGCGAGTCGGGGATCAGGTCGCGCAGCACGATCTCGGCGAGCTGGACGTCGACCGGCTGGCGGTTGAGCGATGCGAACGCCGTGACGCGGATGAGCGCGCCTTCCAGCTCGCGGATGTTGCGCTCGATGCGGGCGGCGATGAACTCCAGCACCTCGGCCGGGGCCGCGAGCCGGTCCTGCGCCGCCTTCTTGCGGAGGATCGCGATCCGGGTCTCGAGCTCCGGCGGCTGGATGTCCGTGATCAGACCCCACTCGAACCGCGTGCGCAGGCGGTCTTCCAGCGTCTCCAGCCGCTTGGGCGGCCGGTCGCTCGACACCACGATCTGCTTGTTCGTGTTGTGGAGCGTGTTGAACGTGTGGAAGAACTCCTCCTGCGTACCTTCCTTGCCCTCCAGGAACTGGATGTCGTCGACGAGAAGAACGTCGATGTCCCGGTAGCGGCGCTGGAAGGCGACCTTGCGGTCGTCGCGCAGCGAGTTGATGAAGTCGTTGGTGAACTCCTCGGTCGACACGTACCGCACGCGCATGCCGGGGAACAGGCGCTGGGCGTAGTGCCCGACGGCGTGCAGCAGGTGCGTCTTGCCGAGGCCGCTCTCGCCCCAGATGAAGAGCGGGTTGTACGCCCGGGCGGGAGCCTCGGCCACCGCGACGGCCGCGGCGTGCGCGAACCGGTTCGAGGCGCCGATGACGAACGTGTCGAAGTTGTACTTCTCGTTCAGCCGGGTCTGCGACGGCGACGGGTTGGCGGGCCGTGTGTACGGGAGGTTCCCGTTGGGCGTCGCGCCGGCCGCGGTGTTCGCCGTGTTGAAGGTCGGCCAGATCTCGGTGACGGCGGCGAGCGCGTCGCCGGCTTCGTCGACCTCGTCCGAGTCCGAGCTCTCCGTTGCTGTATCAGCGTTTGTCGCTCCAGCGGCGACCGCGTCGTCCGTGATCACGGGGCCGGGCGTGTCGCCGTTCGGGATGCCCGGAAGCGTTTGCGGCGCCTGCACCGGGATGGGCGTGGTCGGCGGGCTCGCCGGTTCCGGCGAGTCGACCTTCACCGCGAGGGAGACCGTGCGGCCGAGCCGGCGGGACAGCGCGGCGGTGATCGGGTCGCGCAGTGCGCGTTCGATCGCCTCTTTCGCGAAGTCGCTCGGAGCCGCGAGCAGGGCGGTCCCGTCCAGAAGACCGATCGGACGGGTGACCCTCATCCACGCGCGCTGCTGAGGGGACAGGTGGCTCGTCGCGAGCTCCTGCACCACCTCGGCCCACACGAGACCAAGGTCGACCTGCTGGTTAGACACCTCTGCGCCCCCTCCCCTCCGACTGGAGCACATGACTCCACACGTGGACACGGAGAATAGAGGCATCCACAGAGTTATCCACAACTGTGCACTAAACGGTGCGTTGTGTTGCCGGTACGGTGGCGGCTCCCACGCCAGCTCCGGCATGCGCGAGGGAAGAACGGTAACAAGGCCCGGCACGCCTCACAAGACGTGGCGTCGGCCACCCCGATTTGGTCACCGCACCCGGGCGTGCGTACCCTCGTACGAGTCTCCCGCTTGCGACGGGCGCCTTTCGCGCGCCTACGTCCACTGCCGTCGGGGACAACCACAAGGCTTTGTCAGCAGTGAAGCACCGGGAGACCGACCGTGAGCAAGGGTAAGCGCACCTTCCAGCCCAACAACCGCCGCCGCGCGAAGACGCACGGCTTCCGGCTGCGCATGCGGACCCGCGCCGGCCGCGCCATTCTGGCCGCGCGCCGCAGCAAGGGCCGTGCCACGCTGTCCGCCTGACAGCGGCTGGTTAGCGCAGCGTCGTCGTGCTCCCACCGGCCGCCCGGCTCACCCGCAGCCAGGACTTCGGCCTGGTGGTCCGCCGAGGCCGCCGCGCCGGACGACCCCGGTTGGTCGTCCACGCCTTGACGTCTGACGTGCCCACCTTGGATTCGTCCAAGGTGGGCTTCGTCGTGAGCAAGGCAGTTGGCAACTCGGTGGTTCGCCACCGCGTGTACAGGCGTCTTCGCCACGTCGTGCGACCGTGCCTCGCGGACCTGCCGCCGGGAACTCTCGTCGTGGTCCGGGCGTTGGCTCCAGCAGCCGAGGCGTCGAGCTCCGAGCTCGCCGCCGACTTCTCCTCTGCCCTGCGCAAGGTGCTGCGATGACCACGTTGCCCGCGAAGGTCGCATTGCTCCCGGTGCACTTCTACCGGAAGTTCATCTCGCCGCTGCTACCGCCGACCTGCCGCTTCTACCCGAGCTGCAGCGCGTACGCGGTGGAAGCGTTGACCGTCCACGGTGCGTTGCGGGGAACCTGGCTGACCATCCGCCGGTTGCTGCGCTGCGGACCCTGGCACCCTGGAGGCCTGGACCCCGTTCCGCCGAGGCGGCAGGTCCCCGACGTATCCACCGAGGAGTAGCTCCGTGCTCAACTTCATCTACTACCCGGTGTCCTTCATCTTGTGGTGTTGGCACTGGGTCTTCGGCCACGTCTTCGGTGAGTCGAGCGGGTTCGCCTGGGCGCTCTCCGTCATCTTCCTGGTCTTCACCCTCCGCGCCATCCTGTTCAAGCCGTTCGTCGGCCAGGTGCGCTCCATGCGGCGAATGCAGGAGTTCGCCCCGGAGATGCAGAAGATCAAGAAGAAGTACCCGAACGACCGCCAGCGCCAGGCCGCGGAGATGCAGAAGCTCCAGTCCGAGCACGGCGTGAACCCGCTCGGCGGCTGCCTGCCGATGCTGGTGCAGATCCCGGTGTTCATCGGTCTGTTCCACGTGCTGCGCTCGTTCAAGCCCGGCTGGGGCGAGGTCTACTACTTCGACGCGAAGGGTGTCGAGTCGTTCGTCAACGCCAAGCTCTTCGGCGCGAACCTCTCCACCTTCATCTCGATGCCGGCCGAGCAGCTCGCCCAGTTCGGCACCGAGCGCACCAACGTGATCCTGGTGGCCGTGCCGCTGATGATCGTGGCGTCCATCGCGACCCACTTCACGGCCCGCCACTCGGTCGCCCGCCAGAACCAGACCGCCCTGGACAACCCCCAGACGGCGATCATGAACAAGCTGACGCTCTACATCTTCCCGCTGGGCGTCCTGGTCGGTGGCTTCTTCTTCCCCATCGCGATCCTGATGTACTGGCTGTCCAACAACGCCTGGACCCTCGGCCAGCAGCACATCGTCTACAAGCGCATCGACGCCGAGGAAGAGACCAAGAAGGCCGCAGTCGTCGAAACCCGCCAGGCCCTCGCCCCGAAGCCGGGCGCCAAGCCGACCAACCCGAAGAAGCCCGCCCCAGGAGCCAAGCCCGCCAACGGCGCCAAGCGCATGCCGACCGCAGGCCCCGGCGGCTCGTCGCCCGCGTCCCCGGCGGAGACGAACGGCAGCTCCAACACCGAGATTCCCGGCCTGATCTCAGGCCGATCCACCAGCAAGAAGCCGGGCAACAAGAAGCGCCGCTGATTTCGGGCTTCTGCCCCGGAGAGGAGACATCGTGTCGGAGACCTTGCAGGCGACCGACGACGTGGAGGCGTCGTCGCCGGCTGAGGCCGAGGCTGACGCCTCGAGCGAGCCGCAGTCGCAGAGCAAGACCGAAGACCTGCTCGTCCAGGAAGGCGACATCGCCGGCGACTACCTCGAGCGCCTGCTGGACCTGCTCGACTACGACGGCGACATCGACCTGGACGTGGAAGGCGGCCGCGCAGTCGTCAGCATCGACGGCGGCGAGGACCTGGCCAAGCTCGTCGGCCCCCGCGGCAACGTCCTCGAGTCACTCCAGGAACTCACCCGCCTGGCCGTGCAGCAGGAGACGGGCGTCCGCTCCCGCCTGATGCTGGACATCGCCCAGTGGCGAGCCGGCCGCCGGGCCGAGCTGGCAGAGCTCGGCCGCTCCACCGCCGAAAAGGTCCTGGCTTCAGGCGAGCGCGCCCGCCTGCACCCCATGACCCCGTTCGAGCGCAAGGTCGTCCACGACGCCGTCGCCTCGATCGCCGGCGTCCACAGCGAGAGCGAAGGCGAAGAGCCGCAGCGCCGCGTGATCATCTTCCCGAAGCCGTAACCGCTCCACCGCTCGCGGCCCCTGCGTCCACCCGGACGCAGGGGCCGTTTGCTGTTCCGGCCCGACCACGACCCGGCCGCAACCCCAGAAGGCGATCCCAGAGGGAGCGGAGGTCATGCGGCGCGGGATGGATTCGGGTTCGGAGGCTGGTGTTGACATGTCGATACGGCGCGATAGGAGACGCCAGAAATCCTGCAGCGGCCACAGGAGCCGACGGACCGCCGACTCACGCCGTCACTGTTCCACGTGAAACCGGCCCTCCCCCGACTCCCACCACTCATCCAGCCACCCCGCCTGCTCCCGTGTGTCCGGCACAGGAAGCCCACGAGCCGCCGAGATCAACCTCCAAGCCGCAGCAGGCTCCACCCCGTCCATCCCCAACAACAACGCCGCCAGCAACGACGACCGTCCGATCCCTGCCCAGCAGTGGAACACCACATGCGCCCCCTCCCGGTACAACGCGTGGAGCGGCCGGACGAAGGCGAGAGCGTCGGACACCGACGGCGCCGTTCGGTCCTCAATCGGAAAGCAGGCGAACCGAAGGCCGGCCGCCACCGCCACCCGTTCCTCGTCGAGGAGATCGCACTCCACCCGTTCGATGTCGGTCTGAGCTGACACGAGGACGTCGACACCGACCTGTCGCAGCCCGCGCAGCTTGCCCTCCAGAAACACCCCGCCGGCCGGATGAGCCATCGTGGAAACGACGCCGGGACCCGGATGGGCGACCGTGTAGATGGTTGGACGCAACTTTCCCCCAAGTTTCACGTGAAACGGCGCTCAGGATTTGGCGGAGCACGTGGTCGATCCGTCATGATGGTGTCCTGGCATTCGCCAGCTTTTCCACCGGCCGCCGAACGTTGCAGCCGCCGCGTGGTTTCACGTGAAACGCTCACGGACGGAGAACATGGCCGGGGAGTTGCCCGACAACGCGAAGCTCGTCTTCGGTGAGCACGTTGACCGTGCTGCCGAGTTCGTCAGGCTCCTAGAAGAGCACGGCGTCGAGCGGGGGCTCATTGGGCCCCGCGAGGTCGACAAGATTTGGGATCGGCACGTGCTCAACTCGGCGGTGATCGAGGGGCTGTTCGGACAGAACGAGCGTGTCGTCGACGTAGGCTCTGGTGCCGGGTTGCCGGGTGTGCCGCTGGCGATCGCGCGGCCGGATCTGAGGATCACGCTGCTGGAGCCGATGGCGCGCCGCATCGCGTGGCTCGAGGAAGTGAAGGAACGGCTGAGCCTCGACAACGTGACCGTCCTCCGGGGACGCGCGGAAGAAGGGCCGGTGCGGAAGCAGCTCCTCAACTGCGATGCGGCGACCGCGCGGGCCGTGGCGCCGCTGGAGAAGTTGGCGAAGTGGTGCCTGCCGCTCCTCAAAGGCGGCGGGCGGATGGTGGCGCTCAAGGGTGAGCGCGCGCAGGAAGAGCTGGACCGCGATGGTGCTGCCGTGCAACGCCTGGGGGGCGTGAACGGCACAGTCGTCGTCGTGGGAGCGGACGTACTTGAGGTGCCTACGACGGTGCTGATCGTCGAGCGCCAGACGAGGAAGGATCGGTGAGCGTGTACCCGGAGTTCCAGTCAGCCGATGTTCCACGTGAAACCGACCCTCCCAAACCCAAAGCGAAGCCGACCAACAACGGAGATGACAGCGCCGTGGTGTGGACCCCGATTGCAGAAGAGGCGGCTCGTGCGGCAAGCGTGCTGCACCCCGACGAGTCACTGCTCCCCCGGCCGACTCACCGCCGGGTGATCACGGTCGCCAACCAGAAGGGTGGCGTCGGCAAGACGACGAGCACGGTGAACCTCGCCGCCGCTCTCGCCATCCACGGGCTCAAGACGCTCGTGATCGACCTCGACCCGCAGGGCAACGCCAGCACGGCGCTCGCAGTCGAGCACCGCAGTGGCACGCCGAGCGTCTACGAGGTGCTCATCGGCGAGATCTCCATCGCCGAGGCGGCTCAGGTCAGCCCGACATCGCCGAACCTGTTCTGCGTGCCCGCGACGATCGACCTCGCCGGTGCCGAGATCGAGCTCGTCTCGATGGTGGCCCGCGAGTCGCGGCTCAAGGAGGCGCTGTCCCCTGAGGCGCTCGACGCGATCAACCCCGACTACGTCTTCATCGACTGCCCGCCGAGCCTCGGCCTGCTGACCGTCAACGCGATGGTCGCCGCCCAGGAGGTGCTCATCCCGATCCAGTGCGAGTACTACGCGCTGGAGGGTCTGAGCCAGCTGCTGCGCAACATCGAGCTCGTGCAGCAGCACCTCAACCCGGACCTCGGCATCTCCACGATCCTCCTCACGATGTACGACGGCCGCACCAAGCTCGCCGACCAGGTGACCAGCGAGGTGCGCGGCCACTTCGGCGACGTCGCCCTCAAGACGGTGATTCCGCGCAGCGTGAAGGTCTCCGAGGCACCAGGATTCGGTCAGACGGTGTTGACGTACGACCCGGGCTCGCGCGGGTCGATGAGCTACCTCGACGCCGCCAAGGAGATCGCGATCCGCGGGGCCAAGGAGGAGGGCGCATGACGGAGCAGCGCAAGGGCGGACTCGGGCGCGGCCTGGCCGCGTTGATCCCGCAGGGTCCTCCGCCCGGTGCGCCCAGCACCATCCGGCCCGCAGCGGCCGGCAACGGGGCGGGGACCAAGACCCAGCCGATCGGTGAGGTCGCCGGGGCGGTCTACCGTGAGGTCGCGGTCACCGCGATCAAGACGAACCCGAAGCAGCCGCGCCAGGTGTTCGACCAGGATGCGATCGACGAGCTGTCGTTCTCCATCAAGGAGTTCGGGCTCATGCAGCCGATCGTGGTGCGTGAGCTCACCGCGGACACCTACGAGCTCGTCATGGGCGAGCGCAGGTGGCGAGCCACGCAGCAGGCCGGGCTGAAGACCATCCCGGCGATCGTGCGGCAGACCGGCGACGACGTGATGCTGCGCGACGCGTTGCTGGAGAACATCCACCGCGTCCAGCTCAACCCGCTCGAAGAGGCGGCGGCCTACCAGCAGCTGCTCGAGGAGTTCGGCGTCACGCACGAGCAGCTCGCCGACAAGATCGGCCGCAGCCGGCCCGTCGTCACGAACACGATCCGCCTTCTCAAGCTCCCCCTCCCCGTCCAACGACGGGTCGCGGCGGGCGTGCTCAGCGCCGGTCACGCACGGGCGTTGCTCGGTCTCGACGACGCAGGCACGCAGGAAGACCTCGCGGCCAAGATCGTGGCCGAGGGCATGTCGGTCCGCGCGACCGAGGAAGCGGTGACGCTCGCCAAGAACGAGAAGCCGAAGAAGGAGAAGGCCGCTCCCCGCAAGCAGATGCACGCGCCGGGTCTGCAGGAGCTCGCCGAGCGTCTCTCGGACAACTTCGACACCCGCGTGAAGGTCGAACTCGGGCAGCGAAAAGGCCGGATCGTCGTCGAATTCGGGTCAGTTGACGATCTTGAAAGGATCATCGGACTGATGAGCCCAGAAGCGACAATTCGGGCATCGGAGTAGGCCCATAGGATCACCCACGGGCCTTATGTCACGGTGACGATGACGCCCCGCATCCGAAACGGATACGGGGCGTCACCATATTCTGGATCAGTAGATCTTCGCCTTGGTGGCAGTCCGATAGTCGAGGGAGCCCTGTCGTGGCGCCACATCTGCCAGCGAGCACGCCAGTCTTCCCCGAGGCGCTGGGCTGATCATCAGCATGCGCGTGCGGAACACCCCGTGCGGCACGCGGTGACGCCGCTCGGACGGGCGTTGCTCGGCGATCAGCGAGCGACGGCGCGCTCGATCAGACCGGCGTAGATCTCGCCCAACGACTGCCCCGCCGCCTCGACTGCCATCGGCAGCAACGACGTCTCGGTCAGCCCCGGCGACACGTTCACTTCGAGGAAGTAGACCGTGCCGTCCTCGGCCACCACCGCGTCGGTCCGCGACACGTCCCGCAGCCCGAGCAACCGGTGTGCCGCGACCGCGAGCTCCCCGACCGCCTTGGCGGCGACAGCGTCCAGCCGGGCCGGCGCGTGGAAGTCCGTCAGCCCCGCCGTGTACCGAGCGGTGTAGTCGTACACCCCGGTCTCAGGCACGATCTCGACCGCGGGCAGCGAGTAAGGGCCGTCAGGGCCATCCACGACCGTCACGGCCACCTCCACGCCGGAGATGAACTGCTCGGCCAGAACCGTGTCGCCGTACGCCAGGCAACCGACCATCGCGGCTGGCAGCTCGGCGGCGTCACGCACCACCTGAGCGCCGAGAGCCGAACCGCCCTGGTCCGGCTTCAGCATCAACGGCAGCCCCAGCGTCGAGACCATCGCGTCCAGGACCGGAGTAGCACCCAGCTCGCGGAACGTCGCGTGCGGCAGGACGACCCACTCCGGCGTCGTCAGGCCCGCGCGGGCCAGCTCGGCCTTCGCGGTCGGCTTGTCCCACGCACGACGGCACGCCCGCGAGTCGGTGCCGACGTACGGCACTCCGAGCATCTCCAGGATTGCTTGCACCGACCCGTTCTCGCCCTCGCCGCCGTGCAGCGCGACGACGACGGCGTCCGGGCGGGAAGTGCGCAGACGCGTCAGCAACGACGAGTCGGCGTCCCACTCCTCCACCGTCACGCCCACCGACCGCAGGGCAGCCGACAACCGGCGGCCGGAGCGGAGCGAGACCTCGCGTTCGTGGGAGAGCCCACCGGACAGCACAGCGACCATGCGGTCAGCCACAGCAAAACTCCAAGGATCAGGCGGTGTCGGGCGACGGGGTCTGCGGGCCGGACAGCTGACGGCCCGGCGTCGCCCCGAACGTCGCGTGCAGCTGCATCTCTTCCTCGATGACGTTCGCCAGTCGGCGGACGCCCTCCCGGATGCGCTCCGGCGTCGGGTAGCAGTACGAGATCCGCAGCTGGCGGGAACCGAAGCCGTCCGCGTAGAAACCGGTGCCGGACGCGTAGGCCACGCGGGCGGTGACGGCGCGGGGCAGCATCGCCTTCGTGTCGATGCCCTCCGGCACCGTCACCCAGACGTAGAAGCCGCCGTTCGGAATGTTCCACGTGGAACCTTGCGGCATGTGCTGCTCGAGAGCCGACACCGCCGCGTCCCGGCGTTCCCGGTACGCCTCCCGGTAGGTCTTGATCTGACCCTTCCAGTCCTGGGTCGAGAGGTACCGCGAGACGATCATCTGGTTCAGGGTGGGCGGGCACAGCGTGGCCGACTCGGCCGCCAGCACCAGCTTCTCGCGGACCGCGTGCGGCGCCAGCACCCAGCCGACCCGCAGGCCGGCGGCGAACGTCTTGGAGAACGACCCGAGGTACACGACGTTGTCCGGGTCCATCGACCGCAGTGCCGGGTACGTCTGGCCATCGAAGCCCAGCAGCCCGTACGGGTTGTCCTCCACGACCAGCACGCCGTACGAGCGGCAGATCTCCAGGATCTCGGCCCGTCGCGACACCGCCAGCGTCACGCCGGCCGGGTTGTGGAAGTTCGGGATCGTGTAGAGGAACTTGACTCGCTGACCAGCGCGTTTACAAGCTTCGAGAGCCTCTCGCAGCAACGACGGCACGAGCCCGTCGGCGTCCATCGCGACGTGGACGACGTGCGCCTGGTACGCCGTGAACGACCCGAGAGCGCCGACATAAGAAGGCCCCTCCGCGATCACCACGTCACCGGGGTCGCAGAAGATCCGGGTGACCATGTCGAGGCCCATCTGCGAGCCGACGGTCACCACCACGTCGTCCGGATGGCCGTTGATGCCCTCCATCGCCATCACGTCGCAGATCTGCTCGCGCAGGAGTGGAACACCGTGCGCCGAGCCGTACTGCAACGCCACGAGGCCTTCGGAAGCCACCAGCTGACCGATTTCCGCGGACAGCGACTCCAGCGGCAGCGCGGCCAGGTGCGGCATGCCGCCGGCCAGCGAGACCACCTCAGGACGGGACGCGACTGCGAAAAGTGCCCGGATCTCCGACGCCGTCATCCCTGCCGTGCGCGCTGCGTAGCGGCGGAGGTGGGGGTCGAGGCTTCTGGGGCCCTGCTTGGCGGGCTGTCCGGGCGCAGTCATGTGGGACTCCTGTATGGGAAATGTCCCGAGCGAGTGTAACCGTCGTCCCGTTCAGGGCACGTACCTTCCCGGTTCCGTCACATTCGCCTACCCTCGTACGGGTCTACTGTGCGTATCGAGGGGTGGAGGTCGGGGTGTCGCGACGCGTTGTGGGCGTCACGCTGGACAACCTGGAGCATCTCTCCAAGCACAGCCGGACGTGCGTGTTCTGGGAACTGGCGCCTCACCTGCGAGAACAGGCCGAGGAGTACGGCGACACGGAGTTCGAGAAGGAAGCCTGGGTCTCCAGCGTCCTGCTCGAATGGGGTTCGTGCGGCCGCCTCATCTACTGCGACGGGATTCCCGCTGGTTCGGTGTTCTACGCACCTCCGGCCGCCGTTCCGCGCAGTGCCGCCTTCCCCACGTCCCCGGTGAGCCCGGACGCGGTCCTCATGACGTCGCTGGACGTTCTTCCCGAGTTCCGAGGGGGAGGACTCGCGCGAGTGCTCGTGCAGGCCGTGGCGAAGGATCTGACACGTCGTGGCGTGAAGGCCATCGAGGCGTTCGGCGACACGCGCCCGGACGACGAAGAGCCGAGTTGCGTCACGCCGGCCGACTTCCTGACGAGCGTCGGCTTCAAGACCGTGCGGCCGCACCCGCGCTGGCCGCGGTTGCGGATGGAGCTCCGCAGCTCCATCACCTGGAAGGAAGACGTCGAGGCCGCCCTCGAACGCCTCCTCAACAGCGTCACCGTCTCGACCGCGGAACCGAGCTTCCGCCCTGTCTGAAGTTCACGCGGGGAGCTTCCGTCCCATCCCGCCACACGCGGGGAGCTTCCGTCCCGTC
>NZ_JBEXPJ010000122.1:0-26255 GCF_040611995.1 Lentzea sp. NPDC006480 | reverse complement strand
TCGTGGTGCCGGACGACATCCACGCGATCGCGATCCCCGTGCTCGCGCACCGGCTCGTGCTGACCGCGGAGGCCCAGGCCGCCCGACGGTCGCCGGGGTGGACTACGACCGGGCCGGACGGCTGCAGCGGATCGACTACGGCCTGCACGAGTCGGATGCGAACGCTCCGGCTCCTGGACGGGTCCAGTTCCAGTACTCGGAGCGGTGTGTTCCCTCCGGCGGCTTCGACTGCAGCCCGGGCAAGCTGAACAAGGACAACGCGAAGCAGTGGCCGGACGTGCCGTTCGACCAGATCTGCGCCGCGGGCGCGCGATGCGAGAACCAGTACTCGCCGACGTTCTTCTCGCAGCTGCGGCTCACGAAGATCCTCACCCAGGTGCGCAAGGAGAACGTCGCCGCCGAGTGGCGCGACGTCGACCAGTGGGAGCTGGGTCAGAGCTTCCCTCCGTCCAACGACGGCCTCGACCCGGCACTGTGGCTCGACAGCGTCAAGCACACCGGTCTGGTGGGCGAGGCGAAGTCGTTGCCGGCGACGAAGTTCGAGCGCATCACCATGGCGAACCGGGTGGACGCCGACCAGTACCCGCCGCTGTACCGCGGGCGGATCAAGCGCGTCCAGCACGAAGCCGGAGGCATCACCGAGGTCGAGTACACCGACAAGGACTGCGTTCCCGGCCAGCGCATGCCCACCATCGCGAACGCGCACCTCAACACGCTGAGGTGCTTCCCGTCCTACTGGACGCCGGAAGGAGCTCTGCAGCCGCAGCTGCACTGGTTCCACAAGTACGTGGTGCGCGCGGTGATCGAGGATGACCGGGTTCGTCAGCTGAGCGAACAGACCAAGGTCTACTACGAGTACGAGAGCATCGCGAACGCTCCGCTGTGGCACTACGACGAGAACGACTTCGGTGACCCGAAGTACCGCACGTGGTCGCAGTGGCGTGGCTACAACAAGGTCCGCACGATCACCGGGGACGTCAGCGAGCCGGACCGCCCGGTCACCGAGAAGATCTACCTGCGCGGCATGGACGGCGACACCGTGCCGGGTGGCAAGCGCGACGCCTGGGTCGAGTACGAAGGCGAGCGGATCGAGGACATCGAGCGGCTCAAGGGCGTCGAGTGGAAGACGTTCGTCAAGAACGGCGACGCAGTGCAGTCGAAGACCACGAGTGAACCGTGGATGTCGCAGCCCACCGCGGTGAACGGTGAAGACAAGGCGTTGCTGCTCAACACCAAGACGGTGACGACGGCGACCAGCCTCGGTGGTGACCGGTGGCGGACCAAGCGAGCGAGCACGACGTTCGACGAGGTCCACGGCCGCGCCGTCAACGTCCAGGACGAGGGCGACATCGACGTCACCGGTGACGAACGGTGCACGTCCACCACCTACGCGGCCAACGAAGCCGCGTGGATGTGGAACTACGCCAGCCGGATCGTCACCTATGCCGCGAAGTGCGACGCGCCGATGACGGACGACAACACCATCAGCGACGCGATCTCCGCGTACGACGGGAAGTCGTACGGAGAGGCGCCGACCAAGGGGCTCGTGACCACCGCGTCGCGGTGGAACGGCGAGCGCACGAGCCCGCGTGCGTACCAGGCGGTCACGACCACCGAGTACGACGTGTACGGCCGGGTCAAGAAGACGACCGACCCCGGCCTGGGCGAGACGACCACGGTGAACGAGCCCGCGTTCGGCTTCCCCGTGCGCAAGGCGACCACGACCAACGCCAAGGGCCACGCCACGACCGTCGAGTACGACCCGGCGCTCGGCCTGCCGGTCGCCCAGATCGGTGCGAACGGCGAGCGGATCGACGCGAAGTACGACGCCCTCGGCCGGCTGACCCACACCTGGTTGCCGCACCGCGAGCGGGATCTGAGCGCGAGTGCGATGTACGAGTACATCTACGACGAGTCGACCGCGACCGTCGTGGAGGTCTCGAAGTCGTTGCGCGAGCGGGACCAGGAGTACAACGTCTCGTACAAGATCTACGACGGCCTGCTGCGCGCCCGGCAGACCCAGACGCCGGACGGTGAGCAGAAGGCCGGGGAGCTCGGACGGGTCATCACCGACACGTTCTACGACTCGCGCGGCCTGGTGACCAAGACCAGCAACGCGTTCTTCAACAACCAGGCGCCGGACGGCAAGTTGCTCGTCGTGCTGGACGCGCAGGTGCCCAACCAGGAGTTCACCAAGTACGACAAGCTGTCCCGCCCGGTCAGCGTGGCGTACCACAAGTTCGGCACGCCCCAGTGGAACACGACCACGGTCTACGCGGGCGACCGCGTGCACGTGACGCCGCCGCCGGGACAGGTCCCGACGACCGTCATCACCGACGCGCACGGCCGCGAGATCGAACGGCTCCAGCACGACGGCCTCGGTGCCGACAGCACGAAGTCGAAGTACAACTTCAAGGGCCAGCTGGAGGAGGTCACCGACCCCGCGGGCAACAAGTGGTCGTACGAGTACGACCTGCTGGGTCGCAAGTGGAAGGAGACCGACCCAGACCGCGGCACGAGCACGGTCGAGTACGACAACCTCGACCAGGTCGTGAAGTCGACCGACAGCGAAGGCCGGTCGGTGACCTTCAAGTACGACCAGCTCGGCCGCAAGACCCAGACGTTCTCCGGTGACACCAAGCTCGCCGAATGGGTCTACGACGTCAAGAAGAAGGGCCTGCTCGACTCGACCACCCGGTTCTCCGGAGGCCAGGCGTACGTCCAGCGGATCACGCGGTACGACGCCTACAGCCGCGTCCGCGAGTCCGAGGTCGAGGTCCCCGCCACCGAAGGGGCGCTGGGCGGCCGGACCTACAAGTTCGAGCGCAACTACACGCCGGTCACCGGCGCGCTCCTCTCCACGCTGTCTCCCGCCGCCGGCGGCCTGGCGCAGGAGAGGGTGTCCACCACCTACAACGACCAGGGCGCGCCGA
The DNA here is from genome assembly GCF_040611995.1 of Lentzea sp. NPDC006480. Taxonomy (NCBI): domain Bacteria; kingdom Bacillati; phylum Actinomycetota; class Actinomycetes; order Pseudonocardiales; family Pseudonocardiaceae; genus Lentzea; species Lentzea sp. NPDC006480. Next base: position 23,322 of record NZ_JBEXPJ010000122.1, on the reverse strand, counting down.
TCAAGACCGGTGGCCTGAACACCTACGTCAACGACCACATCTACTCGAAGTTCGGCGAGACGCTGCGTCTCACCCTCGGCGCCGACCAGAGTCCCGACCAGCTGTGGCTGACGAACTACTTCGAGGAGGGCAACCGCCGTCTCGAACAGTCCATCGTGGACCGTTCGCGTGACACCGACTTCCGGATCTCCAACCAGAAGTACTCCTACGACACCGGTGGCAACGTCACGCGGATCGCGGACGAGCCGAGCGACAAGACGGCGTGGGACACCCAGTGCTTCCGCTACGACAACCTGCGCAGGCTGACCAAGGCGTTCACGCCCTCGTCGGGCGACTGTGCGACCGCTGCGGTCGGCGGTGTGGCCCCGTACCAGCAGGAATACGAGTACGACAAGATTGGCAACCGGACGCTGGAGCGCACGACCACGGCATCCGGTGTGGTCAGCCGCAAGTACAACTACGACCCGGTGAACCAGCCGCACGTGGTCCGCTCGGTCGACGAGTCGGGTCCGTCCGGCACCGCCCGTGACGAGTTCGGCTACGACAAGACCGGTAACACCAAGACGCGCAAGGTGATGGGCAACACCCAGACGATCGCCTACGACGTCGAGGGTCGTACGTCGAAGGTGACGGAGGCTTCCGGCAAGGAGTCGTCGTACCTGTACGACGCCGACGGCAGCCGCCTGATCAAGCGCGAACCGGGCCGCACCACGCTCTACCTGCCCGAAGGCATGGAACTGGTCAAGGACGATGCGACCAACCAAGTGTCGGGCAAGCGCTACTACTCGCACGGCGGCAATGTCGTGGCAGTGCGGCACTCGAGTGGCCGACTGTCCTATGAGGTTGGTAACCACCAGGGCACACCGACTGTGTCGGTCAAGGCCGGGGACTTGACGTACCAGCGTCAGTACTTCGACCCGTTCGGCAAACCACGTGGCCCCAACGGCGGCTCTTGGGTTGACGACAAGGGTTTCGTGGGTGGTACCCGAGACGTTTCTGGTCTGACTCACCTGGGTGCTCGCGAGTACGACCCGGCGACCGGCCGGTTCCTGGCCGACGACCCGGTGATGAACACGGCGAACCCGCAGCAGGTCAACGGCTACTCGTACAGCAACAACAACCCGGAGACGTTCAGCGACCCGACAGGCATGTACCTCGAGGGCGGCACCGGCGCCGATGGCCACACCTATGGCATCGACAAAGAACGCAACATCATCGTCGGCAACGACGTCGCCGGCGACGCCTCATACGCGGCCGCCTACCCGACGGCCTACAACAAGCGCAAGAAGGCTCACGCCGCATACAACGCGGCGCAGCAGGCTCGTTATGACGCTGCGGGTGGCAAGGACAAGTACGAGGAGTACTTGCGCGAGGCCAACAACTCGCAGTCGTGGTGGGACGTCATCCTCGCGGAGCTTCCTGACCTGTTGATGGACCTCACGGGCATCAACGACGTCAAGAACTGCTTCACCAGCTTCGACATCCTCGCGTGCGTCAGCCTGGTGCCGTGGGCGAAAGCGTTCAAGCTCGTGCAGGCCGGGGAGCGGATCACCAAGGCGATCATCAAGGCCAACCGGATCATCGACAAAATCAAGGATTTCGGCAGGCGACTGCGCAAGGTCGAGGAGAAGGCCGAAGAAGCCGCCGAGGACGCGACTGAGGCTTTGGGGGCGACGTCGTGCCGGGTCAACAGCTTCATGCCAGGTACACGGGTGTTGATGGCGGACGGCTCGTCGAAACCGATCGAAGAAGTAGAGATCGGTGATCAGGTCCGGTCGGCGAATGAGGTGACAGGCCAATCATCGGCCCAAACCGTGGTGGGTACGATCATCGGCCAGGGCGTGAAACACCTCGTGGAGATCAGCGTCCGCGGCGGCGGTTCTGTGACCGCGACTGACGAACACCCCTTCTGGTTGCCTGATCGCAAGGAATGGGTGTACGCGAAGGATCTGCGTGCGGGCTCAGTGCTGCAGACCTCAGCGGGTACCTGGGTTCAGGTGAAGGCGGTTCGGGCATGGACCTCGGTCGAGCGAGTGAACAACCTGACCGTCGACAGCACGCACACGTATTACGTGCTGGCGGGCGCGATGGCCGTCCTCAACCACAACGAGGGCGGGGTCTGTGATATTGAGTACGGCCCTTACCATCGCCTCGAGAGTTCGTCCCAGAAGGCTGAGGTTGCGGCAATGCAGGAAGCGTCGGGCGAGCTGTGGGGCAGGGTGTCCAGGCATGGGCTTGACCGCCCTGTGGTGCAAGCGTGGGGAGGCCCACTCCCGGAAGGGAGGCGGGGCATCGAGTTCTACACGAACGTCGCGCCTGACCGAGGCGGAATGCCCAATGCTCCGGAGTGGCGTGGCCCTCGTCCAGGAGTGGAAGTGGATGAGGAATTCGCCAAGATTGCAATTCGGCTCACCAAGAACACGCAGAAATAGGATGACTAATGGCAATAGAGCAGGTGGACGAGTCGAGTTGGCCGACTAAGGAGAATTCTCCTCTTCTGATTCTGCCGATGACTCCAGAGGAATTGTCAGAAAAGTTCAACCTGGTTTTCGTGGATGACAGCGATGATCTAGGTGACCTGAAGATTGCGGTAGTGCGAGGTCAAAGGTTCGGTATCGCCGGATTGATCAGACATCAGGACGCGCCGTTTGAGGGGACAACGGTCTACGTCGACTCGGAAGCTGATCTGCGTAGTACTAGCAGTGCTGTGCTGAGCGACTTTGGGCTTGAGGAGTCGGAAGTCAGTTGGATTACAACTGAGCTGCGACGAGAGTAATGAGCTGACCCGGTTGACCAGTTGAACATTTGAGGGTCATCCGACGAAGGCCTGAGGGTCGGACGCGTTCCGCGTGTCCGACCCTCAGGCTGTTCAGGGATCGATCAACGCTTGTGCTGCCTGTGCAGTCCGAGCTGGCGCCGCGAACAGCGGCGACCACCCGGACGCACCGCGCCTTCCACGGCAGCAGCGGTGGAGGCATCACGCCGTGGACGACGCACCGCGCGCATGGCCGCGTTGGCAACGCGTCCGTGCAAAGGCTGACGCAGGCCGGGACGGCGAGCGGCATCGCCGTGCGGGCGCTTGATCGCACGACGCTCAACTCCCGTCACGGGCACCTGCTGCGCACAAAGCGGTGCAGCAGGTGCCCGTGACACTGAGGGTGGTAAGCCGGCACGGCACCGTTTCCGGCACCACGAGTTGTGTTGTCGAGAAGACGCCGGAGTTACTCGGCATGAAGTCACGGTGGTGGACGAGCACCTGTTCCGGAACACCTCCGCCGCCCAGATTCAGGTCATGCCTTGGCGAACGTCTCCGCGAAGATCGGCACCACAGAGGTCAGCTGAGCCTCGGCTGCCGCCTGGGTGAGGCCGAACGCCACCACGAGCGTTATGAGCGTGCCGCGGCCCATCACCGCGTGACACGACCAATCGACCAGGTTGGGATCTCGGTTCGTTATGCAGTACGCGTAGAAGTCGTCGACGCCCTGCGGCTTCGTGAGCGGGATGGTCACCTTGATCTGATCAGCGGGGCGGCTTCCGATGCAAAGCTTGACCCTCGCCCGCACCGACTCCACCAGCGCGGCCGCCGGGCGATCGGACATAGCGTGGACCCGTTGGAACAGATCCAGTTGTCCTGTCCAGACCCGAGTCCGGGCGACTGACACGCCGTCGACACGGATGGGGGAGTCTTCGCAGACGGAGGTGACCATCTCGTTTTCCACGCCGGGATCGCTGTCATTCGCCGGTGTGCTCTGCTTGAACTTGCCGCCGAGGGCGTCGAACGCACCGGGTGAGGCGATCGCTGCCTTGGCGCGCTGGTCCAGTTCTGCCGGAGTCGGCAGCACCGTCGTGGTCGTGGTCGTGGCCGGCGGTGCGGCTGCCGGTTCGCTACCGCAGGCCGTGGTCAGGGCGACCACCACCGTGACGGCAGCACAAATGCGCTTGTTCAACTTGTCCCCCAGGCGTCTCGCGCCCGTAATGGGCGCCGGGGTGAGCTAACCAAACCCTTAGCGGAACAACGCAATCGGGTGCTTGTGAGGCAACGGATCCAGATCGCGGCGCACGTCCAGCCCGGGTGTCGGCCTCAGCAGCGCTCACCTCAGCATCGACACGGGGCCCAGCACCAAATGCGGATGGGCCGGACATGTCGAAACGTGTCCGGCCCATCCGGCAGATCGAGCGGCTCAGCGCTTGGGCTGCCTGCGCAGTCCGAGCTGGCGCCACGAACGACGGCGCCCACCAATGGGCATCGCGCCCTCCGCAGCAGCAGCCGTGGAGGCGTCACGCCGTGGACGACGCACCGCGCGCATGGCCGCACCAGCCACCCGCCCGTGCAACGGCTGGCGCAGGCCGAGACGGCGAGCCGCCACCCCGTGCGCCCGCTTGATCGCGCGACGCTCGACCCCGGTCACGGTCCAGGCCTCGGGGTGCTTCGACAGCCACATGTACCGCCGCACCGAGTACGGCAGGTGCGCGAGGTACACGACCATCGCGACGATCAGCGCCACCAACGGGAACGTGATGATCGCGGCCGCCAAAAGCCCGATCAGGACCAGGAGCGGGGCCACCGCGCGCGGCGGCACCTTCACGGTCTTCACGGACAAAGTCGGGATCCGCGAGACGCACAGCAGTGCGACCACGATCGTCCACGCCGCGACGACGTACGGGGAGTTCCACCATCCGTCGGTGCGGACCTGCTCCTCGATGATCAGGGGCAGCAGCAGCAACAGGCCGCCGGCGGGAGCAGGGACGCCCACGAAGAACTCCTTCGCGAACGGCGGCTGTTCCTTCTCCAGCAACGTGTTGAAGCGGGCCAGGCGGACCACCATGCAGACGGCGAAGATCAGGGCGATGACCCAGCCCGCGCGGTCGCCCTGGAACTTCCAGAGGTAGATCGCGAGGGCCGGCGCTACGCCGAACGAGATGGCGTCGGCCAGCGAGTCCAGCTCCGCGCCCATCTTCGACGTCGCGTCCAGCAGGCGGGCGATGCGGCCGTCGAGACCGTCGAACACGGCCGCTGCCGCGATCGAGGCGATGGCCGCGCCCCACATGCCGATGTTCGCGAAGTGCACTGCGGACAGGCCGGAGCACATCGCGAGGACCGTGATGGCGTTCGGCAGGAGGCGAACGCCGGGCCCGCTGGGAGCCATCAGGCCTCCGGGAGCTCAGCGAGGACGGTCTCCCCGCCGATGGTGCGCTGGCCGGCCTCGACCAGGACGCGGCTGCTGCGCGGCACGTAGAGGTCCACGCGCGAGCCGAAGCGGATCAGGCCGTAGGTCTGGCCGGCGGCGACCTTCTCGCCCTCGGCGACCTCGCACACGATGCGGCGCGCGACCAGGCCGGCGATCTGCACGACCACGAGGTCGATGCCGGACGTGGTGCGCAGCCAGACGGTGTTGCGCTCGTTCTCCTCGGACGCCTTGTCCAGGTCGGCCGAGAGGAACTTGCCGGGGTGGTACGAGACCTGCACGACCTCGCCGTCCGCGGGCACGCGCTGCACGTGCACGTCGAAGACCGAGAGGAAGACGCTCACGCGCGTCATCGGCTGGGTGCCGAGGCCGAGTTCGGCCGGCGGGACGGCGTCGACCACGTGCGAGACGGTGCCGTCGGCCGGGGCCACGGCGAGGTTCGGGCGGGTCGGCGTCACGCGCTTCGGCTCGCGGAAGAACCACGCCACCCATGCCGTGACCAGGCCGAGGACGACGCCGAGGCGCTTGAACCGCAGCCGGACGAGGAGTGTCGCGATCGCCGCACCGGCGACGAACGGGCGGCCCGCCGGGTGCATCGGCGGCACCATGCCGCGGGCGAGTTCGAGGAAGTGGGAGACGGGCTTCTCGCTGCTCATCGTGTCTGTGGGTCCGTAGCTTCCGTGAGTTGTCGGGCGGCATCACGCTACGCCAAGACCTCAAACCGGCCCGCAGGAGAGCCGGAAACGCAAGTGGCCGGTCGACCCGTGCATCCCCCGACGAATGCACGGGCCCACCGGCACCTGCGGGCAGTGTAATCCCCGTCACATGGGGTGAACAACGTCGGTCGGTGAGCGTTCCGTCACAGTCCGTCGACGCCGATGGCCTGCAACCGAACTCGCACTTCAGGGACCTGGTTAGCGTCGCGGACGGCGGGTGCCACCAGATCGTCCGGATAGACCGCAGCTCCGTCGGGCAGCCGGAGCACGAACAGTCCGCCCCAGTTGAGTTCCAGCACGGCGCGGTTAGCGGTGACGAGCTGGTCGGCGACCGCGCACCCCAGCAGTTCCGTCACGGTGTCCACGGCCGCCTCGCGCACCTGCTCGTCGGTCAGCGAGGCGTCGACGGGCCTGCCGGTGAGCCTCAGCAGTTCGCCGCGCTCCAACGCCGCCAGCACGTCGGACAACGACGAGCCGACCTTGCTCACCCGGCCCGCGTGCCGCAAAGCCTCGGCGTACCGGCGCACCTGGGCCGGGCCGCTCAACGGGACGACCTCCTCCCACGTCGTCAACGGCCCCGAAACGCCGAGAAGCCGCGCCGCCGCCGATGCCGAGACGCCGGTGAGCAACGTCCAGCCCGGCTGTTCGTCGATCGGGGCGTCCGAGCTGGTCAGCAAGGCCATCGCGGCCACTCGATCACGGATCGGCGGGTGGCTGTCGAACACCGAGATCGGTTCGAGCTCCGCCAGAACGTTCTCCAGGCGACGCAGCTCGTGCACGCGGCGCGGGTGGTTCAGGTAGGAGCGGAAGCCTTCGAGCAACGGCGGCGTGCGCTCCGCCATGACCGCCAGCGACACGTAGGACGTGAGGTAGTCGGCCCACGCCTCACCCACCGGCCCGATGCGCAGCAACGCCCGGCGAGCCGCATCACGTCCGGCCGCGGCCACGGCCACCTCGTCGGCGAACCGCTCGTGATCGCGGCTCTCGGACGCGGCGACCAACGCGTAGAGGTGCGCCCACGCGCTGAGAAGCCCGAACACGCGGTCCTGGCTGACGGACAGCTGCAGCGCGATCTTCGCCCGATAGGTCATCGCCGAGAGCTGGGTGTGGCCGCCGCCGTAGTGCCCGAGCTCGTGGGCCAGCACCGACCGCAGCTGGCCGACGCTCAGCCCCGCCACGAGCGGCAGCCCGAGCTCCAGGTAACGCACGCCACGGCGTTCCCACACGCTCGCGTTCGCGCCGTCGACCAGCCGGATGTCGTCGGGCGCGCGCGTGCCCGCCACCACCGCGAGCTCGTCGACGTGCCGCCACAGGTCCGGGTGCGTGTCGCGGGCCAGCGGGAACCCGCTCGGCTCCGGCCGCGCGAAGATCGCCCGCACGGTCGCCCACAGCGCCGGGCCACCGATCGCCACCGCGACGACGAGCATCCAGGCGCCGCTCTCGGCGTCGCCGATCGCGAACCGCCAGATCGCGATCGCGGTCAGGCCACCCGCGAGTGCCACCGCGAGCACGAAGAACCCCGCGAGCATCACCAGCGCGAGTGCGGCCCTCATCCCAGCCCTTCTACTGCAGGTGTCTGACGGTGACCTCGGCTCCGGCCGCCAGTTCCGTGACGTCTTCGGGCACCTCGATCAGGCAGTTCGACAGCGCGAGCGCCGACAGCAGGTGCGACCCAGGACCTCCGACCGGCGTCACGACCTGACCGGACGACGGGTCGTACAGGCCGCGCCGGAACTGCGTCTTCCCCTGTGGAGACGTCAGCGGCGAGGACACGGTTGCCCGCGCGGTCGGGCGTTCGACCTGCGTGTGTCCCATCGAGGCGAGCAGCGCGGGACGGACGAACACCTCGAACGACACCTGCGCGCTCACCGGGTTGCCCGGCAGCGTCAGCACCGGCAGGCCCTCGTACGTGCCCGCGCCCTGCGGCCCGCCCGGCTGCATCGCGACCTTGGTGAACCGCACGTCGTGGCTCGCGAACGCGTCCTTGACCACCTCGTACGCACCCGCGCTGACCCCGCCGGACGTCATGATCACGTCGACCGAGCCCAGGTACGGCGCCAGCGCGCGGTGGAACGCGTCCACGTCGTCCGGCACGAACCGCAGCCGCACGGCGATGCCTCCCGCGTCCCGCACGGAGGTCGCGAGCATCATCCCGTTCGACTCGTAGATCTGACCCGGCTGCAACGGCTGGCCGGGCTCGACCAGCTCGGAACCCGTGGAGAGGACCAGCACGCGCGGACGGCGGCGCACCGGGAGCTCCGGCAGGCCGAGCGCGGACGCCAGACCGAGCTGGGCCGGACGCAGCACGGTGCCCGCGAGCAGCACGGGATCGCCCTTGTGGACGTCGTCGCCAGCGGTCCGGATGTTGGTGCCCTCCGAAACGGACCCGTTGATCGTCACGGTCTCGGTGCCGCCGTCGGTCAGCTCGACCTGGATCACCGCGTCCGCTCCGGGCGGCACCGGCGCGCCGGTCATGATCCGGTGAACGGTTCCCGGCTCCAGTTCGTTGATCTCGATGCGGCCCGCGGGGATGTCGTCCGCCACCGGAAGGCTGACCGGGGTCTGCGCGAGATCAGCGGCGCGGACGGCGTACCCGTCCATCGCGGAGTTGTCGAACGGCGGCAGTGACACAGGAGCGATGACGTCGGCGGCGAGCACCAGTCCGAGGCACTCGTCGAGCGGGAGCTGCAGCACGGGCATCAACCCGACGAGCTCGGCGACGCGCTGGCGGTGTTCGGCGACTGTGGTGGGGGACACGACTGCATACTGCCAAGACGCGGTGATCGTGACGATCGCTTGGACCAGTTTTCCCCGGAGGTGTTGTTCGTGCAGGTCCGGACCCGGCACACACCGACGTTCGGCGTGGCGAGACTCGTGCTCGCCCCGGACGAGATGGTGCTGGTCGACCCGTTGACCATGATGGCCACGAGCTTCGGGCTCTCCGTCGAGGTCAAGGGCACGGACACCAAGGCGGTCGCGCTGTGCACGGCGGGCGCGGAGGGCGGCTGGGTCGACGCGGCTCCGACGCTGCCGAGCGACCTGCACCTCGTCGAGCTCGACGGGACGCACGGCTGGTGCGTCGCGCGGCTCGGCTGGATCGCGTCGAGCAGCACCGTGGCGATGAACCCGGAGGCGCCGCCGTTGCAGGCGCTGTTCGGTGGCCTCGAAGGGTTCCTGAACTACGCGCACGGACAGGGCGTCGTCGTCCTCGCCTGTTATGGCGCGCTCGACCTCGTGACGCTGGAAGCGGGCGAGGCCGTGACCATCGCGAGCGATCACGTGATGGCGTTCGCCGACACGGTGCAATGCCGGCTCCGGCCGTCGGTACCCGATGCCGTGCAATCCATTCAGACAGGTGAGGGCCTGGTGTTCGACTTCGCCGGTCCAGGCGCCGTGCTGACCCAGACGCGCGGACCTCGCCGGCTCACCACCTGGTTGCGCGCCAACGGAGTCAGCTCTCGTTCATGACTCCGTAAGGAGGTATCCGGCCGACTTTTCTTCTTTTAGCGTTGCGTTCTGCTTGCGTGATCTGAAGGAGGACGCCTTGGCTCTCGGTACCGTCAAGTGGTTCAACTCCGAAAAGGGATACGGCTTCATCGCAACCGACGGCGGGCCCGACGTGTTCGTGCACTACTCGGCGATCCAGATGGAAGGCTTCCGGACCCTCTCCGAGGGCGACCGGGTGGAGTTCGAGGTGCAGGCCGGACGGGACGGACGCAGCCAGGCGTCGGACGTGCGCCGCGCCGGTTAATGATCGACCTGATCACAGCTTTGGCCAACCCCCGGCAGGTCGATCCGAACGGACGTTAGGCTGCCTCGCGTGTCTGAGGACCTGAGCGGACGGCGGATCGCGCACTACCGGATCGACGGTGTGCTCGGCCGCGGTGGCATGAGCGTGACCTACAAGGCCACCGACGTGAGACTTGGCCGGAAGGTCGCGCTCAAGGTCATCGGTGAGCACCTCGCGCCCGACGCGGAGTTCCGCGAGCGGTTCGTGGACGAGGCGCGCAACACCTCCGCCATCGACCACGCGAACATCGTGCCGCTGTACGACTTCGACGAGGTCGACGGCCTGCTGTACATCGCGATGCGGCTGGTCGACGGCCAGGACCTCTCCGGCCACGTCAAGGAGGGACCGCTCACCCCCGAGCGCACGCTGCGGCTGCTCGCCCAGGTCGCCGAAGCGCTCGACATGCTGCACGGCAAGGGCCTCGTGCACCTCGACGTGAAGCCGGCCAACGTGCTGGTGACCACCAAGGAGGGCGTGCGCGAGCACGTCTACGTCGCCGACTTCGGCCTGACCCGCCGCGGCGCCACCGGCCACCGCACACGAACGGGTGATTTCCTCGGCTCGCCGACGTACGCGGCGCCGGAGCACCTGCGTGGTGAGCCCGTCGACGGCCGCACCGACCAGTACGCGCTCGCCTGCATGCTGTTCGCCTGTCTGAGCGGCCGTCCGCCGTTCCAGGGCGGTGTGCAGGAGGTCATCGCCGGCCACCTCGGCCAGACCGTGCCCGCGCTGTCCCAGCTCGTGGGCCTGCCGCCCGCCATCGACGACGTGATCCGCAAGGGCACCTCGAAGGACCCGTCGCAGCGGTATGCGAGCTGCGCCGAGCTGATCGCCGCCGCGCGCGTCGCTCTCGCCGGGGTCGCGCAGGCCTCGATTCCTGCTCAGGTCGGACCGCAGTCCGGTTCGATTCCGGTGCAGTCGCCGGTGTCCGGGCCGATGCCCGTGCCGCAGGGCCAGTACCAGGGCGGCTACCAGCAGCTCGCCGACCCGGTCCGGCTGCGCCCGCCGAACCAGGTGGGTGTGAGCGCGTTCACGTCGTCGAAGAAGGAGCGCCCGGCGTGGTTCGCGCCGGTCATCGCGGCCGCGGTGGCGATCGTGGTGATCATCATCGTGGTGATCATCCTGTCGCCCGGTGACGAGCCCGCGCGCCAGCCCAAGACGAACTCCTCGCCGACGCTGCAGCTCGACGACGGGTCGACCTCGAAGAAGCCGTTGCCGACGTCTGTGCCGGTGCGCACCTCGCGCTGAGCCGACGGTGCCCGTCACACGGGGTTCGCTTGCACTCGCCGTGCCCGAGTGCTAAACACGAACTAGCACTCGGCTCGGTCGAGTGCCAAAGAAGTGAGCTAGGGCGGTGAGGCTCCTCCGGGGGTCGTCCGTCGCGGGCACCAACCTGGCCACTCGCATCGTGTTCCGCTGTGGGCTCTGCCGGCCCGCAGTGGCCCAGAATCCACAAAGGCGGAGGAACACACCGCAATGGCCAAGATGATTGCGTTCGACGAGGACGCCCGCCGCGGTCTCGAGCGGGGTATGAACACCCTCGCTGACGCCGTCAAGGTGACGCTCGGCCCGAAGGGCCGCAACGTCGTGCTCGAGAAGAAGTGGGGTGCGCCGACGATCACGAACGACGGCGTCTCCATCGCGAAGGAGATCGAGCTCGAGGACCCGTGGGAGAAGATCGGGGCCGAGCTCGTCAAGGAAGTTGCGAAGAAGACGGACGACGTCGCTGGTGACGGCACCACGACCGCGACCGTTCTCGCCCAGGCCCTGGTGCGCGAGGGTCTGCGCAACGTGGCCGCCGGCGCCAACCCGCTCGGCCTCAAGCGCGGCATCGAGCAGGCCGTCGAGGCCATCGCCGAGCAGCTGCTGAAGAACGCCAAGGAGATCGAGACGAAGGAGCAGATCGCTGCTACCGCGTCCATCTCCGCCGCTGACGCCACGATCGGCGAGCTCATCGCCGAGGCGATGGACAAGGTCGGCAAGGAAGGCGTCATCACCGTCGAGGAGAGCAACACCCTCGGTCTCGAGCTCGAGCTCACCGAAGGCATGCGCTTCGACAAGGGCTACATCTCCGGTTACTTCGTGACCGACCCCGAGCGTCAGGAAGCGGTCCTCGAGGACCCGTACATCCTGCTGTTCGGTTCCAAGATCTCCACGGTCAAGGACCTGCTCCCGCTCCTGGAGAAGGTCATGCAGGGCGGCAAGCCGCTGCTGATCATCTCCGAGGACGTCGAGGGCGAGGCCCTGGCGACCCTGGTCGTCAACAAGATCCGTGGCACCTTCAAGTCCGTCGCCGTCAAGGCGCCTGGCTTCGGTGACCGCCGCAAGGCCATCCTCCAGGACATCGCCACCCTCACCGGTGGCCAGGTCATCACCGAGGACGTCGGCCTGAAGCTGGAGAACGCCGACATCTCGCTGCTGGGCAAGGCCCGCAAGGTCGTCGTCACCAAGGACGAGACGACCATCGTCGAGGGCTCGGGCGACGCCGACCAGATCCAGGGTCGCGTCAACCAGATCCGCGCCGAGATCGACAAGTCGGACTCCGACTACGACCGCGAGAAGCTCCAGGAGCGCCTCGCCAAGCTCGCCGGCGGCGTGGCCGTCATCAAGGCGGGCGCGGCCACCGAGGTCGAGCTCAAGGAGCGCAAGCACCGCATCGAGGACGCCGTTCGCAACGCGAAGGCGGCCGTCGAAGAGGGCATCGTCGCCGGTGGTGGCGTTGCGCTGCTGCAGGCTGCCGAGGCTGCCTTCGCGGGTCTGCGTCTCACGGGTGACGAGGCGACCGGTGCCAACATCGTGAAGGTCGCGGTCGAGGCTCCGCTGAAGCAGATCGCCATCAACGCCGGCCTCGAGGGTGGCGTTGTGGTGGAGAAGGTCAAGTCCCTGCCCGCGGGTGAGGGTCTGGACGCCGCCACGGGCGAGTACAAGGACCTGGTCAAGGCCGGCATCATCGACCCGGCCAAGGTCACGCGTTCCGCGCTGCAGAACGCCGCGTCCATCGCCGCGCTGTTCCTGACGACCGAGGCTGTCGTCGCGGACAAGCCGGAGAAGAACGCTGCTCCGGCCGCGCCGGACGCCGGTGGCATGGACTTCTGAGTCCCGCTGCTCGATTGCTCTGAACGGCCCGGTTCGCTTAGGCGAGCCGGGCCGTTCGGCGTTCTCGACCTCACGACGCGGCCGGTAGCGCCCAGGAAGGCCGCCACACCGGGCCGGTGAGCGGCGGCAGTTCCGCGAGGTGCTCGATGATCCCGCGCAGCCGTGGGTGCGGGTTCGTCCTGGGGAGCATCAGGGAGATCGGGTACGCGATTGTCGGTGCTGCTACTGGGATTCGGCGCAGGTTGTGGGCTGCGGGCCAGGTGTAGCGGTCGCGTGAGCCGACAAGCGTGGCGATCTCCGCGGACTCGGCGAGGGTGTCGAGCAGTACTTCGTCGCCGAAGTGGGGGCCTGCCGCGTCCACGCGGAGGTTGAAGGTGGTGACGAGTTCGTCGTAGAAGACCGACCATTCGCTGCGCGGGGCGATGCCCGGTACCCAGATTCGGAAGTCGCGGAGTTGGGCTGGGGTGACTGTTCGGGCGTTGGCCAGGGGGTGGTGGGGGCCCACCAGGAGTTCGGCTGGGGAGTCGAAGGCGTGCAGCATGCGGACGTCTGGCGGTAGGGCGGCTCGGTCGGTCACCGAGCGGAAGGAGGCGTCCACCTTGCCGGTGGCCACTTGGGCGGCTGCTTCTGCCGGGTCGTTCAGGCGGAGGGACACCACGTCCAGGTCGATGCCGGGGTTTGTGCGCCAGTAGTCGTGCAGGACGACGGCTTGGGCGCTGCGCAGGCCGAGTACATCTACGCGCAGGGCCCGCGGCCTCAGTGCTGCTACCGCACGGTCGACGCCTGCCATGACGGTGCGGGCGTGGGGGAGGAACGCCTTGCCGTCCGGGGTCAGTTCCACGCCTCGGGGTGTGCGGGTGAAGAGGCGGACTTCCAGCTCGCGTTCCAGGGCGGCGATTCGCTTCGAGACCGCCTGTTGGGTGATGCCCAGTTCGTCGGCGGCACGTTGTAGCTGGCCCAGTTCGGCTGCTGCTACGAAGGAACGCACTGCTTCGGAGTCCACCTGGGGAGCCTAAGCGGGTACAACGCTTGGTTGTGGCGCGCCCGGAGGTGGTTGTTTGATCTTGCGCTGGGGGCGGCGGTGGGATCGTCGGTGTGGCTTCTGGGTTTCGGTGGCTTTGGGCGGCTTACGCGGTCAGTGCGTATGGGACGTGGCTGGCGTTCGGGGCGTTTTCGTTCGTCGCGGTGCAGGTGTTGCACGTGTCGGCGTTCGAGGTCTCGGTGCTGGAGGCGGCCGGGCCTGCGGTTGCGGCGGTGGTGGCGTTTCCGCTCGGGCCGTGGGTGGAGCGGCGGGCCAAGAGGCCGGTGATGGTGGCGATGGACCTGGTCAGGTTCCTCGCGTTGGTGAGTTTGCCGGTCGCGTACTTCGTTGGGCTGTTGTCGTACGGGCAGTTGCTGGGTGTCTCGGTGGTGTGTGGTGCCGCGAACATTGCGTTCGGTGCTGCGTCTGGTGCGCATCTGAAGCACCTGGTGCCGAGTGAACAGCTTCTGGTGGCTCAGGGGAGGTTCGAGGCCACCAGTTGGTCGGCTACCGCGGTGGGGCCGCCGTTGGGCGGGGCGTTGATCGGGGTGCTGGGGCCGGTTGTCACCGTGTTCGCCGATGCCGTCAGCTACCTGGTGTCGGCGTTCGCGGTTCGGCGCATCCGGGGGAGTGATGTCGCCGCGACCGGCGCTGTGAGACCTGGCCTGTTCGCCGGGTGGAGGGTGATCAGGCGGGATCGGGTGCTGGTGCGGTTGTTCCTGAACTCGATGCTGGTCGGCGGGCTGATCATGGCCACGGCGCCGCTCATGGCGGTGTTGCTGCTCGGGGAGTACGGGTTTCCGGCTTGGCAGTACGGGCTGGCGTTCGGTGTTCCGGCGCTGGGTGGGCTGGTGGGCGCTCGGTTGTCGGCGCGGCTGGTGCAGCGGTTCGGGCGGCAGCGGGTCATGAGTGTGTTCGGGTGGCTGCGGTCGGTGTTTCCGCTCGGGCTCGCGTTTGTTCAGCCTGGTGTGGCCGGGCTCGTCACGGTGATCGTGGTCGAGGGGCTGTTGATCACGTGCATGGGCGTGTTCAACCCGATCTGCGCGACCGAACGCCTGCAGCGAACGCCTGTGGGGCAGGTTGCGCAGGTGCTGAGCACGTGGAGTGTCGGCACCAAGCTCGCGCAGGCCGCGTTGATGGTGGTGTGGGGCGTGCTCGCGACGGTCACGAGTCCGCTTGCCGCGATCACCGTCTCGGGTGTGCTGCTGCTGGGTACGCCACTGTTGCTGCCGAAACCGCCGAAGCCGCCGAAACCCCAGTACCGGCGCGGTACGCCCCCCAAACCAACCCACCGCGCCACGAACAGATGCCGCTAAAGCATGATCGTCGGTGTCACCACTGTCCGGCCGGGTTCGCCGCTCGGGTTCACCAGGTGCACCAGGATCTGCGTGGTGCCCGCCGGGACGTCGGGTAGCACGAAGCGGCCGCCGTCGTCTGCCCTCGTGGTGGAGGACTTGTGGTCTGCCACGCGCACTTCGACCGTGTGCTCGCCGGCCGGTACCAGCCAGCCGTCGATGCGATGGCGTGAACCCGTCGAGGTGAAGTTCACCATCAGGGTGAGGTTGTCGACGGTGAACGTGATCGTGCCGGTCTGGCCGCCGCGCACGCCGGCGAAGGATCCGGCTCGTTCCCACCTGGCGACTTCCACGTCGAGGGATTCGAGGGCTATCGCGAACTTCACGCGGTCCACCAGGTCTGCCGGTGGCGGGTCCAGTTCGTCGACGAGCCTGTTCAACTCGGAGAGGACGGCGGTGTCCTCAAGGCCCCTGCGGTCGTCGCGCGGGTCGGTCTCGTTCACCGCGATCCTCCTTCCGTCTCCAGGTAGTTGCGCAGCAGTGTCAGGCACCGTCCCCTGGTCGGACCGATGCTGCCGTGGGGCATGGCGAGCGCCTCGGCGACTGCCCGGTACTCCGCGCGCCCCGCGAGCACGGTGAGTCGCAGCAGTTCCTGGCACCTCGTGGTGAGGCGGCCGAACGCGAGCCACAGGCGGCGGTCGCGGTCGTCCAACAGCGTCACGTCCTCTGGCAGGCCGGTGTCGGACTCGAGCTGCTCTGCGTATTCGTCGGACAGGTGTGTCTCACGCTTGTTGGGTGTCCAGGTTCGGCGTGCTTCACGCCTCGTTGTGACCACCAGGTAGCCGACCAGGGCTTTTGGCTCGTGGATGTTCTCGATGTTCTTCAGGAACGCGAGCCACACCGTCTGCACGACGTCCTCCGCGACGGCCCTGTCCAGGCCTTGACCACGGGCTACGTGCCACAGCAGTGGGGTCAGCTCGGTCACCAGGACGTCCAGTGCGTCGCGGTTGCCTTCGCGCGCGGCTTCCACACACACCGCGTGCCGTTCGGTGCCTTCAAGTCCGTCCCACGGCGGACGGTCATCCGCCGTGTGCAGCTCGTCCACGCAGCACCTCCGATCGGCCGCCCTTGTCAGCGCCGTCCGCCAACTCATGAAGGGCTAACTGGGCGGTAGATACAAAATTCACTCGATCGGACCAGTATCACCGCCGCAGCCACCTTCATCTTTCCCTGGGTACGCCAGCGGCCCGTGATTCCCCCTCCGGACCACGGGCCGCCATGGGTGGGAGCCCGCGCCAGCCGGCACCCCTCGAACCGGCTGACGCGTGCTCCACGCCTGAACAAAGCGCTTACTCAGAAAGAGCGGAACTCAGGCGAGCAGATACAGCTGAGACGCACGAACTCGTTGCGGCGTTCCCACCTGGCGTTATGGTCTAGACCATGCCGATTCTCGAAGTGATCGCACTGACCGCGAAGGACGCCGAGGCTGCTCAGGAGGGTGGCGCGCACCGGCTCGAGCTGGTCGCGGACATGGCTTCCGACGGCCTCACGCCCTCGGTCGCCACCTTCAAAGAGGTGCAGCAGGCCGTCGACCTCCCGATCCGCGTGATGCTCAGGGATGCCAGGGGTTTCGCGCCCGGCAACCTCAAGCAGCTCCGGCGCCAGGCCTGGGAGCTGCGGGAAGCGGGCGCGACCGAGTTCGTGCTGGGCTTCCTGGACGCCGAGGACGAGATCGACGAAGGGGTCACGCTGAACCTCCTCGCCGAACTGGAGGGGTGCGCGTGGACGTTCCACCGCGCACTCGACAACTCCGCCGACATCTTCCGCTCGTGGGCCGTCGTGCAGACGCTCGGCTGCGACACGGTCCTCGCCGCGGGCAGCGCCAAGGGTGTCGACGACGGCATCGGGAACCTGAAGAAACTCGCGCTCCAGTCACCTCCCGCACTCCTCGTCGGTGGCGGGCTGCAGCAACGCCACGTCGCGGAACTGCTGGCAGCGGGCGTGACGGGCTTCCACGTCGGCAGCGCGGTGCGGCCCGAGGGGTGGGCGGGACCGGTCGCCGCGGCATCAGTTCGGGAATGGGTCAATCGTCTGGTCTAGACCCTTGACGCAGACCGTTCTACAGTCACGTTGCTTCCTGTGAAATGGCTGTTGCAACATGTGCAATGCGGAGGGCGCGATGAGGCTGAAGACACTCGTGGCCGTGCTGGGCGTGGGCGCGGTGGTCGCCTGCGCACCGGTGCAGTCGGGGCCGACCAACTCAGGCACGGACGAGAAGACCGGGCAGCTGCGGGTCTGGCTGTTCGACGAGGTCAACCGCGGGCCCAAGGAAGCGGTGGTGAAGGAGGCGATCACCGAGTTCCAGAGCAAGCACAGCGGCGTGACCGTCGATGTCCAGTACATCCAGGTGGCCAGCCGGGCCGAGCGCTTCAAGGCCGCGTTCAGCGACCAGAAGAGCGCGCCGGACGTCGCCGAGTTCGGCAACACCGACCTCGCGGGCTACGTGTCGGCGGGTGGCTTCTCGGAGCTCGACCTCGGATCTTGGAGCGAGTCCAAGGACCTGGTGCCGACGATCCTCGACACGGCCAAGGTCGACGGCAAGACGTACGGCGTGCCGTGGTTCGTCGGCGTCCGCGCCCTCTACTACCGCACCGACGTCTTCACCGAGCTGGGGCTGAAGCCGCCGTCGACGCTCGACGAGATCGCCACGACGGCTCGTGAGATCCGGCAGAAGAGGCCGGACCTGCTCGGCATCTCCGCGGGCGGCAAGTACCTGTTCGCCGCGTTGCCGTTCATCTGGGCGCAGGGCGGGGACATCGCCAAGCAGGACGGCGGCAAGTACACGGCCACCATCGACAGCGCCGAGGCCAAGGCCGGTGTCGCCAAGTACGCCGAGCTGATCAAGGACGACATCTGCCCGCCGGCCACCTGTGCGGGCAACGGCGGTGACGCGAGCGTCGAGCAGTTCCGGGCGGGCAAGGCCGCGATGACCATCGGTGGCGACTTCAACCGCAAGTCCGTGGACGCGTCGTCCGCAGCCGGCAAGTACGGAGTCGTGCCGCTGCCCGGCAGGACCGCGGGCTCGATCGCACCCGCGTTCGCCGGCGGCAACCTGCTCGGCGTGCTCAAGGGCACGCAGCGCAAGACGCTCGCCAACGAGTTCACGCAGCTGCTCGCGTCGAAGAAGTACCAGCAGAAGATGTACACGGCGATGGGCAACCTGCCGACGTTCAGCGACGTGCAGAAGCAGGTCAGCGACTCCGACAAGTTCCTGGAGCCGTTCACGAAGACCCTGCAGGCCGGCACGAAGTTCGTCCCCGTCACGCCGGCGTGGGCGAAGATCGAGGCGCAGACCGTGGTGCCGACGATGATCCAGGAGGTCGTGACCGGCGCGAAGAACGTCGACACGGCCACCGCCGACGCCGCCAAGACGATGAACGCGGCCTTCACGTCGTGAGCGTGACGTCCAAAGGTCAGGGGCGGACCGCCTTCGCCTACCTGGTCCCAGCGCTGCTGGTCCTCGGAGGCCTGCTGGCCTACCCGATCTACCAGCTGGTGCTCATCTCGCTCTACGACTACGGCCAGGAACAGGTGAGCGGTGGGGCGCCGCTCGTCTTCCTCGGTCTCGGGAACTACCAGAAGCTGTTGGGAGATCAGCAGTTCTGGTCCGTGCTCGGGCAGACCGTCGCGTTCGCGGCGGTCTGCGTGGTCGGCACGTTGCTGGTGGGCGCGTTCCTCGCGATCTTGGCAACGAGGGTGCGCACGTGGGTGCGGATGACGTTGTTCCTGGCGGCGCTCGGCGCGTGGTCCACGCCCGCCGTCGCCGGGTCGACGATCTGGCTCTTCCTGTTCGATGCGAACTTCGGCTTCGTCAACGAGGTCCTCGGCATCGAGGGCTTCTCCTGGACGTTCGACAAGTGGACGGCGTTCGGACTCGTTGCGGCACAAGTAATCTGGTGTTCTTTCCCGTTCGTCCTGGTCACGCTCTACGCGGGCATCAAGGCGATTCCGGGTGAGGTGCTGGAGGCCGCGGCGCTCGACGGCGCGTCGGCGTTCCGCACGGCCTGGAGCGTCACCCTGCCGTTGCTGCGGCCGATCATCCTCGTGGTGACGATCCAGTCGATCATCTGGGACTTCAAGGTGTTCACGCAGATCTACGTCATGACCAACGGCGGTGGCATCGCCGGGCGCAACCTCGTGCTCAACGTCTACGCGTACCAACAGGCGTTCGCGGCGTCGGAGTACGGGCTCGGTGCGGCGATCGGTGTCGTGATGACCGGGCTGCTGCTGGTGATCACGTTGTTCTACCTGCGCGCGCTGCGGCGGTCCGGGGAGGTCCTGTGAGGCGCTGGATCACCGAGGCGTTCGTCCTCGTCATCGCCGCCGTCGTGGCGTTCCCGCTGTTCTGGATGGTGCTTTCAGCCTTCAAGCCGGAGGACGAGATCATCTCGGCCGACCCGGTGCCGTGGACGACCCGGCCGACGCTGGACAGCTTCACGAGAGCGCTCACCGTCGCGAACTTCGGGCGTTACTTCCTGAACAGCTTGATCGTTGCACTGATCGTGGTGGTGCTCAGCATTCTCATCTCGTTCCTGGCCGCCACGGCGTTGACCCGGTTCCGGTTCCGCAGCCGCACGACGTTGCTGATCATGCTGCTGGTCGTGCAGATGGTGCCGGTCGAGGCGTTGACCGTGCCGCTGTTCTTCCTGATGCGGTCGGTCGGCGACTCCGTGCCCGCGTTCGGCCTGAACCACCTCGGGTCGCTCGTACTGGTGCACCTCGCGTTCAGCCTGCCGTTCGCGATCTGGATGCTGCGCGGGTTCGTGGCCGCGGTGCCGGTGGAGCTGGAGGAGGCCGCCACGCTGGACGGCGCCTCCCGGTTCCGGTTCCTCTGGCAAGTGCTCTTTCCTCTGGTGGCGCCCGGTCTTGTCGCCACGAGCGTGCTGTCGTTCATCCACGCCTGGAACGACTTCCTGTTCGCCAAGACGTTCATCATCTCGGCCGTGGAGAACCAGACCCTGCCGCTGGCCCTCCAGGTGTTCGTCAAACCCGACCAGAACGATTGGGGCGCGATCATGGCGGGCTCCACCCTGATGACCATCCCTGTGTTGATCTTCTTCATGTTCGTGCAGCGCCGCCTGGTGTCCGGGCTCGCCGGGGCGGTGAAGGGATGAACCTGCTGCCCCGCCCGGTGTCCTATGTGGACGGCGGAAGGCTTTGTGAGTACAAGGGCTGGGAGACGGTTCTCGTCGACGGCCCCGCTGGTGGCTATCGGCTGCTCTCGTCCGACGACGGCGTGCTGATCGAGGCGCACGACGCGGCCGGTGAGATGAACGCGCTGCAGACGTTGCGGCAGCTGCTGGGAGTTCAGGCCTTCCGGGCCGCGGGGGAGAAACCGGCCGTCATACCCGCGTGCGACATCGTCGACTACCCGCGGTTCGAGTGGCGTGGCGTGATGCTCGACGTGGCGCGGTACTTCCTGCCCAAGCGGGAGGTGCTGCGGTACGTCGAGCTGTTGTCCGTGCACAAGCTCAACGTCCTGCACCTGCACCTGACCGACGACCAGGGCTGGCGGTTCGAGTGCGGGCGCTACCCGTTGCTCACCGAGGTCGGGTCGTGGCGGGAGGACTCGCGGTTCGGCGACCGGCGCACAGCTGGGATGGCCGGTCGTCCGCACGGCGGTTTCTACACGCAGGACGACCTGCGGGAGATCGTCGAGTACGCCCGGCAGCGGCACATCACGGTGATCCCGGAGATCGACATCCCGGGGCATTCGCAGGCGGCCATCGCGGCGTATCCGGAACTCGGCGTGCACGGCGGCGGGGTATGGACGGACTGGGGCGTCAACGAACGCGTGCTGAACACGGACGAGTCCACTGTGGACTTCTACCGGAACGTGTTCGACGAGCTGATGGACGTGTTCCCCGCCGAGATCATCGGGCTCGGCGGCGACGAGGCCCCCGGCCATGACGGCGAGCTAGTGCGCGCGATCGCCCGGCACATCGTGCGGGCCGGCAGGCGGCCGTACGGGTGGGACGAGGTCTTGGAGTCCGGCCCGCTGGTGGAGGGCACGGTCGTCGCGTCATGGCGCGGTGTTGAAGGCGGCATCACGGCGATGCGCGCCGGCCACGACGTGGTGATGTGCCCTGAGCAGCACGTTTATCTGGATTACCGGCAGAGCGAGTCGGTGAACGAGCCGATTCCGGTGGGCACGGTGACCACGCTGGAGGACGTCTACGCGTGGGATCCGGTGCCCGCCGAGCTGACCGGTGAAGAACCTGGCCGGTTGCTGGGGGCGCAGGCGAACATCTGGACCGAGCACCTCGACTCGGCCCGGCGGGTGGACTACGCGGCGTTTCCCCGTCTCGCCGCGTTCGCCGAGGTCGTGTGGTCCCCGGCGGAGAAGGATCCCGGGTTCGTGCGGCGGCTGGCGGAGCACCACCTCCCCAGGCTCGATGCCCTCGGGGTGGAGTACCGGCCCCTCAGCGGTCCCCACCCCTGGCAACGGCTACCTGGAATCCCCGGTTATCCACGGTGATCACATCGCAGCGTCTTCCTCGGGCATGAGGATCCACGCGGCGACGTAGAGGATGGCGCCGGTGCCGAAGCCCAGCAGCGTGGCGGCGACGAGGATGATCCGCAGGAGCGCGGCGTCCACGCCGAGCATCTTGGCGGCACCGCCGCAGACACCGGCGACCATCTTGTCGCTCCGGCTGCGGCGGAGCTTCTTGACCTGGTCAGTGGCTTCGTTGAGCACGTTGTTCGTCATGGCTCAAGAGTCGTCGAATCGAGGGCCCGGCACATCGGTGACCACCCGGAACCCGACCCTGAGTCTCCGCCGCGGTCCCAGGGTCAGTCGAGGCAGAACTCGTTGCCCTCGACGTCCTGCATGTTGAGGCACGACTCGTTGACGCCGTCGGCGAGCAGCAGCTGCCCGCGCACCGCCCCGAGCGGCAGCAGGCGCGCGCACTCGGCCTCGATCGCGGCGAGGCGCTCCGCTCCCACGAGCCCCGTGCCGACCCGCACGTCGAGGTGCACCCGATTCTTGACGATCTTGCCTTCCGGCACGCGCTGGAAGAACAGCCGCGGGCCCACCCCGTTGGGATCGCTGGCGGCGTACCACGAGTCGTCGTCGTGGTCGGCCGGCCCGACGTACCCCAGCACCTCGCACCAGAACTTGCCGACGCGCACGGGTTCCGCGCAGTCGAACGTGACTTGGACCTGCTTGATCGACCCCATGTCGCCACGATAGCGGCGTTACCCTGAGCGGCATGGAGTCCCCTGAGGAACTGGCGTCAGGGCTCGACCGCGCGGGGTACCTGCCGGACGGTGGGATCGCCACGGCGGCGTTCCTGGCGGTCCGGATGGGACGCCCGCTGTTCCTCGAAGGCGAACCCGGCACCGGCAAGACCTCGCTCGCGCTGGCGCTGGCCAAGACGCTCGACGTGCCGTTGATCCGGCTCCAGTGCCACGAGGGCATCGACGCGACGCAGGCGTTGTACGACTGGGACTACCCGCGTCAGCTCATGCACCTGCGGGTGCTGGAGACGCGGGGCGAGGTCGACGAGGCTTCCCTCTACACGCGACGGTTCCTGCTGGCGCGGCCGTTGCTGCAGGCGTTGGAGAACGCGCCGTGCGTGCTGCTGGTGGACGAGATCGACCGGGCGGACGACGAGTTCGAGGCGTTCCTGCTGGAGGTGCTGTCCGAGAACGCCGTGAGCATCCCCGAGTTCGGTGAGATCAGAGCCTCCACACCGCCGCTGACCGTGCTCACGTCGAACCGGACGCGCGAGGTGCACGACGCGTTGAAGCGCCGCTGCCTCTACCACTGGCTGGAGCACCCGTCGTTGGAGCGCGAGGTCGCGATCCTGCGCCGCACCCTGCCCGGCCTCGATGAACGGCTCGCGGTGCAGGTCGCGGAGGCCGTCCAGCAGATGCGCGGCCTTGACCTGCTGAAGCCGCCGGGTGTCGCCGAGTCGCTGGACTGGGCGCGGGCGTTGCAGGCCCTCGGGCGCACCGAACCGGACGTGGCGACGCTCGGCGCGGTGCTGAAGTACCGGGAGGACGCGGATCGCGTGATCGGGAGCACAATCGTGGGGTGACGGAAGCCTGCGTGGGGTTCACGCGCGTCCTGCGGGGCGCCGGGCTTCCGTGCGGGCCTGATCGCGTGCAGGCGTTTCTGCAGGCCTCTGCTCATGTCGATCTCTACTGGGCCGGG
>NZ_JBEXPJ010000121.1:0-26614 GCF_040611995.1 Lentzea sp. NPDC006480 | reverse complement strand
GGCACGCGCCGACGCAGCTGTCGATCGGCGTGAGCATGCTCGGCGAGTTGTTCAGCGTCGGGGCCAAGGCGCTGAACACCGGAATTCCGTTCGCTCCTGACCGGAAACCGCTGTCCAACACCGTCCGCGAGCGGTTCCATGGGCGGCATGGATCGTCGTGATTTTCTCGTGGGGACCGGGCTTCTCGCCGTCACGCCGACCGCCGCGTCGGCCGCACCGGGACTGGACTGGGGCGCCGTGCGCCGCGAGTTCCGGCTGGACCCGGCCCTGACCAACCTGGGGCTGTTCTACCTGGCGTCGAACCCGCGCGAGGTGCGTGCGGCGGTCGAGACGTTCAAGCGCGGGCTCGACGCCAACTCGCACGACCTGATGCCCGCTCAGGCCGAGGAGGTGGCCGCGGCGCTCGGGCAGTACGTCGGGGGCTCCGCGGACGACATCGCCTTGGTGCCCAACACGACCATCGGCCTGTCGATCGTCTACGGCGGCTTGAAGCTGCGCGCGGATCAGGAGTTGCTGCTGAGCGACCAGGACCACGCGTGGCACCAGCAGGCCGTCCAACTGGCGGCGGGACGGGTCGGGGCGAAGGTCAGGATCGGGACGTTGTACGCCGATTCAGCTCGCGTGACCGAGGCCGAGGTCGCTGCTCGGTTGCGTGGGGCCATCACGCCGCAGACGCGTGCTGTCGGCCTCACGTGGGTGCAGTCGAGCACGGGCGTACGGATGCCGGTGCGGGCGTGTGCTGCTGTTGTCGCCGAGGCCAACAAAGGGCGTTCTGCTGAAGACCGCTGCCTGCTCATCGTCGACGGCGTGCACGGACTGGCCGCCGTCGACGACGACGCGGCCCGGCTGGGTGCGGATGTTTTCGTCGCGGGCACGCACAAGTGGCTGTTCGGGCCGCGCGGCACCGGCATGGTCTGGGTGAACCCCCAGGTGAGCAACCAGATCGTGCCGTTGCTGCCGAGCCTGAGCAACCGCAGTCCTGTGGCAGCGCTCGGGCCCGGCGGGTTCCACGCGTTCGAGCACTACTACGGAGTGCGCGCGGCC
Organism: Lentzea sp. NPDC006480; assembly: GCF_040611995.1. Classification (NCBI taxonomy): domain Bacteria; kingdom Bacillati; phylum Actinomycetota; class Actinomycetes; order Pseudonocardiales; family Pseudonocardiaceae; genus Lentzea; species Lentzea sp. NPDC006480. The sequence goes on along the minus strand of NZ_JBEXPJ010000121.1, from coordinate 25,570 downwards.
GTGGAGTTCCACCAGCGCCTGGGCCGCGACCGGGTGGCGGCTCGCGTCGCCGAGCTGTCCGCCCGGTTCAAGGACGGCCTCGCTGCGATCCCCGGTGTCGTGATCCACACGCCGCGCGATGCCTCGATGTCCGCTGGACTGGTTTGTTTCGACGTGGGCGGGCAGACCGGAGACCAAGTCGTGGCACGGCTTTCCCAGAAGCGCATCCAGATCACCACGGCGGCGTACCGGATCCCGTACGCGCGGGTCGGTACCTCCATCTTGAACACGCCCGCCGAGATCGACCGGACGTTGAAGGAGATCCGCGCGCTCTAGATCCTCGGCAGCACAGCGATTCCGGGCGGTGCCAGCACGACGCTCGTGATCTCCACCTTCGGATGGTTCATGGCTTCGTGCGCGGCCCAGCCGCCGCCGAGGACCACGACGAGCAACCCGGCCGCGATGAGCGGCGTGGTGGGCAGCCGGTGCCTGGGTTCGTCCTCCTCTCTGGGCTGCGGCAGCCACATGGCCGGTACCTCGACCGGTTCGGGTTCGAGTTGCTTGGCTTCCAGGTACGCGCCCGTCGCGGCGGCGCCGTCGGGTGCACGCATGACCGGGATGTGCAGTCTGTTCGCTATTTCCTTGGCCACCAACGGGATTCGTGCGGAGCCGCCGACGAGCAGGATGACGTCCGGTTCGTCCAGGCCGGCGGATCTGACCACCCGTTCGAGGGCGTCGACGGTGAGTTCCACCGCCGGTCGGATGATCGCCTCGAACTCCAGCCTGCTGAGCCTGATCTCGCGGGCTTCGCCGTTGTCGACGACGGGAATCCGGACCTCGGGGTAGCTGCCGAGCAGTTCCTTGGCCTCGACGCAGCTTCGCACCAGTTCCGGGCTGTGCGTGCCGATCTTCGCGACGACGTGCTCCACGACCAGGTCGTCGAGGTCGAACCCGCCGATGTCGACCCGCTCGGGCCGTCCGGCGAGCAGGAACACGCCCTGCTTGCGCAGCAACGTGATGTCGGCCGCGATCGCGCCGAAGTCGAACACCGCGACCGCGCTGTGCTCAGGCAGCTGGACGTTGTCGTCGAACGCCATCGCGGCGGCGTGCGGGGCTGGCACGAACAGCACGTCCGCGCGCCCCTCTTCGATGAGGTCCCGCCGCACCTGTTCGAGGTGTTCGTGCGGCCAGGCCAGCGAGTGGGTCATGGCGACCCGGCTCGGTGCTTCGCCGTGCCGGGCCGCCAAGTCGTCGAGGAGCTGCGCGACCTCCCGCGCCGGCGCGTGGTGCCGGCGCTGGGTGCGGATCGTCGCGCTCCGGTCGGTGGCGACGGTGGTGCCTGCGGATCCGAGATCGAGCCCAACTTGGTACGACATGTGCGGGTCACCCCTCATACGCGGACACCACACACACGTACGTCTCACTAGGCCCGGTTCACACCTTCATGAGGAGTTCTGCCGCGACCCTCGCTCCGTCCGTCCTGACCTGCGCACCCACCTTTCCGGCCTCCTCTGCCAATGCGAGCGTGTCGGCGAGGACCTCGGTGGTGACAGCTTTGGCCGAGCGGCCGATGCCGAGCCGTTCGACCTGGTCGCCCCAGTAGTACTGGTCGTACATGTGGGGCAGCACGATCTGCGGCTTGCCGGCGGCTGCCGCGGTCGTGGTGGTGCCCGCGCCGCCGTGGTGCACGACCGCGGCCACGCGACGGAACAGCGCCTGCTGGTTCACCTCGCCGATCGCGATGCAGTCCGGCGCGTCGTCAGCCAGTCGCAGGTCAGCCCAACCTCGTTGCAGCACAACACGTTTGCCGATCTTGCGCGCGGCCTCGACGGCCTGGTGCGCGGCGTCCAGCGCGCCGTGCATGCTGCCCAGCCCGAAGTACACCGGCGCTTCACCGTCGTCCAGGAACGCTTCGAGCTCTTCGGACAGCGGCCGCTGGTCGTTCGTCAGCCAAGCACCGGTCGTGACGAGCTCGCCGGGCCCCGGCCACGGCCCGAGCAACGGATCCGCAGCGAGCCACGGGTCGTCACCGAAGATGTGCTCGCGGACATCTTCAACCGGGTCGAGGCCGAGCTTGGCGCGTTCGGCGTTGATGCTCTCGCGCGCATGCCCGAAGAGGGGTCGTTGCCGCTCCCATTGCGCAAGATTTTCTTCGGGCGTGCCGTTCACCGGAACACGGCCCAACATCGCGGGCGGCGCGTGATGCGGCGAAGGCAACGTGTTCGCGCAGAAACTCGCGTACACGTAATGCGCATTCACGCTTTCCGCCACCGACCGCGTGGAGTGCTGCAGCGCACCGCCCGCCACCAGGACATCGGCCCCCTGCCCCGCCTCGCCGATCACCCGGAACTGCTCCCGCACCGACTCCTCGGCCAGTCGCCCCAGGTCACCGGGCTTCAGATCCGCAGACCGGAACGTGCGCAACATCGGTCCTACCGGCGTGAAGTCGAGCCCGTTGCTCGTCACGAGCTCCTCGAAGTCGGGCGGCGCGACCACCTTCACGTCGTTGCCCAGCGCCTTCAGCTGCACGGCCAGCGCGGTGACCGGCTGCGCCTCTCCCCGTGAACCGATCGTGGACACCAGAAATCGCATGGCGAAATCCCCTCTGTTTCAGGCCACGAATTGTGAGGGCGAACCGGGGTCTTGCGGCAAGTCCCCCAGTGCGTTATAAGTTCCAATGGGGGCAATCACTGGGGGGTGATCGCGATTTTCGAGCCGTATCTGGCCGACTACCGCTACTACGCGCTGTTCAACGCGCAGCGCCTGATGTCCGACGTGAGCAACGCCGTAGGTCTCTACCGCTCCGTCTCCGTCTACGACGAAGAGCGCTATGAGGGCCACGGCAGGTGGGAGTCGAGCCGCGACCTGTCCCGATCGAGCGACCGCGACTCGTACGACGACTACCGCGAGGTGACCCCGGCCGAGATCGAGCGGCTCAGGCGCCGAGCCGACGCCGAACGGCCCGAGCCACCGCCTCCGTCGCCGTCACGGCAGAAGCCCGAGGACGGCTGTTTCGCGGTGTTCCAGCACGAGGCCGGCATGGTCGATCTGCGCTCCGCGATCGCGGTGGTCGAGGAACCGTCGCCAGAACACCGCTTCACAGTGCCACTGGCCGGATACCTGAGGACGAGACTCACCGCCGTTCTCGCCCTGCTGGCGGCACGGCGGCGAGCCGAGCCGGTGGACGGTCACTACTACTTCGCGGAGTTCGACAACCTGGACCACGTCGTGGACGTCGACCGCGCACACGCCCTGATCCGGTGCCCGGCCGACGGCCGCGGGAACTGGGAGATGTTCCTGCGCGACGGGACGTGGGTGCTGGGTCAGGAGCCGCGGCAGAGGCACGTGCTGCCGGTCGGCCGCGAGGACGTCGAACGGATCAGCCGGGCCAGGGAAACCGCCGCGGTCAGGTACTTCGACGTCTGGCTCGGCGGCACCACCGAGGGCGGGCTCTACCGCCACGTCCTCGTCCGCCGGACGGGCTCGGCCGACGAGACCGTCGACGACCTCGGCTGGCAGCCCACCGACGTGTTCGCGCGGCTGGAGCCCAGCTGGTGGGTGCTGGAGCTCAGCGAGCGCGGTTTCCGCAATGCCCGCTACGCCAGCGTGGTCATGCGGAGACCGCACAGGTCCAGCGAGGGCTATCAGGCGGTCTTCCGCGAGCAAGACGACATGTACGACCTCGACAAGGTCCTCTTCCTGGCCAAGCGCTTGGACAACCCGTACGAGCTCGAGTACGAGCTGTGGACACCGGACGGCTGGCAGCGGACCCACAGCACGCTGCACAGGTACACCAATCTCCCGATCTCCGAAGAGGAGTTCCAGCGGCTGGCGGCGCTACACCGGTACCCGAGCCATCTCAATCCCTGAAGCTCTGCGTCCGCATTGGGGGCGGCTCTGCCGGCGGTGTCGTCCGCTGAAGTTGGTTGATACCGCCAAATCGTCTCTGGGAGGCGCATCTGCGGTGACCGAGAAGAAAAAGGTGTCGCCGGCCGGATCTCGTGACGCGACGATGGACCGCCAGCAACCACTGCTCGCGCTCGTCGATCGCGTCCGAGGTGATGTCGAAGCGCGTGGCTCCGGGTTCGTCGAAGCGAAGATCGACGTCGAGGCGCGGAAGGTCACCATCTTCTGGCACGGTGCCGTCTCGCACTCACTGCGTGAACGAATCCTGTCGTTCCGGAGCGCGGGAACGACCGTTGAGTTCGTCCGCGTGCCGTACACCTTGAACGAGTTGCAGCAAGAAGCGCGTCGAATTCTGGAGCACTATCCGCAGGCGGTGAGCGCCGGCCCGAACGCCACGTACTCCGGCCTGACGGTCGGGGTGAACTCCGCTCACGCCGCGGCCGCGGACTTCAAGATCGAAAGTCGAATGCCGGTCGAAACGGCCAGAAGACCGCCATCTGCACGGCGAGCTGGATGGTTGGCCTTCCTCAGAAGTACTTCTCGGTCATGGTGACCGGGCCCGCCGGAACTCGGACCGGCGGGCACGCGCTTCAGCGGCTAGTGCGCCGCGTCGTCCCAGGAGCGGCCCACGCCCACCGAGACCTCCAGCGGCACCAGCAGCTGGTAGGCGTTGCCCATCTGCTCGCGCACCAGGGCCTCGACGGCCTCGCGCTCGCCCTCCGCGATCTCCAGCACCAGTTCGTCGTGGACCTGCAACAGCATCCGCGAGCGCAGGTCCGAGGATTCGAGTGCGCGGTAGACGCCGAGCATGGCCACCTTGATGATGTCCGCGGCGCTGCCCTGGATCGGGGCGTTGAGGGCCATGCGCTCGGCCATCTCGCGGCGCTGGCGGTTGTCGGAGGTGAGGTCGGGCAGGTAGCGGCGGCGGCCGAGGACGGTCTCGGTGTAGCCGTCCTTGCGGGCCTTTTCCACGATCTCGTTGAGGTAGTCGCGGACGCCGCCGAAGCGGGAGAAGTAGGCCTCCATCTGCTCGCGCGCCTCCTCGGTCGGGATGCGCAGCTGCTGCGAGAGGCCGAAGACGGACAGGCCGTAGGCGAGGCCGTAGGACATGGCCTTGATGCGGCGGCGCATCTCGCCCGTCACCTCGGTGGTGGGGATCGAGAAGGCCCGCGACGCGACATAGGTGTGCAGGTCCTCGCCGCTGTTGAACGCCGCGATCAGGCCCTCGTCGCCGGACAGCGTGGCCATGATGCGCATCTCGATCTGGCTGTAGTCCGCGGTCATGAGCTCCGCGTAGCCGTCGCCGACGACGAAGGCCTGGCGGATGCGGCGGCCCTCGTCGGTGCGGATCGGGATGTTCTGCAGGTTCGGGTCGGTCGAGGAGAGCCGGCCGGTGGCGGCGATGGTCTGGTGGAACGTCGTGTGGATGCGGCCGTCGTCGGCCACGGACTTCAGCAGTCCGTCCACAGTGGACTTCAGGCGGGTGACGTCGCGGTGCGCGAGCAGGTGCTGCAGGAACGGGTGCTCGGTCTGCTCGTACAGGTTCTGCAGCGCGTCGGCGTCCGTGGTGTAGCCGGTCTTGGTCTTCTTCGTCTTCGGCATCTTCAGCTCGTCGAAGAGAACCGTCTGCAGCTGCTTCGGGCTGCCGAGGTTGATCTCCTTGCCGATCACCGAGTACGCGTCCTGCGCCGCCTGCTTCACGCCCGCCGCGAAGTGCGCCTCCAGCGACGACAGGTGCTCGACGTCGATCGCGATGCCGATGGACTCCACCTCGTCGAGGATGTTCATCAGCGGCAGCTCGAGGTTCGCCAGGAGGTCGGCGCCGCCGATCGTGACGAGTTCGGAGTCGAGGGCGTCGGCGAGCTCGGCCACGGCACGGGCGCGCAGGATCGTGCTGGTCGCGACCTTCTGCGCCTCTTCGGACTCGTCGGTCAGCAGCGACAGCTGGCCGTCGCCCGACTCCTCCGCGCGCAGCTCGCGCTTCAGGTAGCGCAGCGCCAGGTCGTCCAGCGCGAACGACCGCTGACCCGGCCGCACCAGGTAGGCGGCCAGCGCCGTGTCCGACGTCAGCCCGCGCAGCTTCCACCCGCGAGCGCGGATCTGGCGCATCGGCAGCTTCAGGTCGTGGCCCGCCTTGGCCACGCTCTCGTCGGAGAGCCACGCGGCCAACGCGTTCTCGTCGGCCTCGTTCAGCGACACGACGTCGACGTACCCGCCCTCACCGGACGTGGTGCACAGCGCGACACCCTCCAGGTCGCTGCCCGCGGAACGCAACGCCACCCCGACGCGCGTCTTGCGCGCGTTCTTGTCCAGCCAGGCGGCCAGCGTGCCGGCCGGGATCGCCCCGCCGGACACCTCGAAGCCCTCCTCGGCCTCGGGCTCGGCGGTCGACAGCGTCTGGAACAGCCGGTCGCGCAGCACGCGGAACTCCAGCTCGTCGAACAGCCGGTGCACGGCGTCGCGGTCCCAGACCTGCGCCTCCAGCCCGTCGATCGTGTACGGCAGCTCCACGTCCTTGATCAGCTCGGTGAGCTGGCGGTTCATGATGATGTTCGCCAGGTTGCCGCGCAGCGCCTCGCCGACCTTGCCCGGCACCTCGTCGATGCGGTCGACCAGCTCGTTGAGGCCACCGAACTGGTTGAGCAGTTTGATGATCGTCTTCGGGCCCACGCCCGGCGTGTTCGGCAGGTTGTCCGACGAGTCGCCGCGCACCGCCGCGTAGTCCGCGTACTGGTCCGGGCGCACGCCGTGCTTCTCCTCGACGTACGCGGGGGTGAACCGGCCCATCTCCGACACGCCCTTGACCGGGTACAGCACCGTGACGTGGTCGTTGACCAGCTGGAACGCGTCGCGGTCGCCGGTGACGATCTCGACATCAATGCCCTGCGCCACGGCCTGCGTGGTCAGCGTCGCGATGATGTCGTCCGCCTCGTAGTTCTCCTTCTCCATGGTCGGGATCTGCAACGTGGCGAGCACGTCCTTGATCAGCGACACCTGGCTGCGGAACTCGTCCGGCGTCTTGGAGCGACCGGCCTTGTACTCCGGGTACTGCTCGGAGCGGAACGTCTTGCGCGACACGTCGAACGCCACCGCGACGTGCGTGGGCTTCTCGTCGCGCAGGATGTTGATCAACATGGACGTGAACCCGTACACGGCGTTCGTGACCTGGCCCGTCTTCGTCACGAAGTTCTCGGCGGGCAGGGCGTAGAACGCTCGGTAGGCCATCGAGTGACCGTCGATGAGCAGGAGCCGCTTCACGTCTGAGGTAGTCACGAGCCCGAGTCTAGGGTGGGGGTCTGACAGTTCTGCTTGAGCCCTTGGAGCCTGCGTGATCCCCGACCTGCCATCCGACCTCGAAGCCGAGCAGCTCGCCTCCCGCATGGGCATCGAAATCACCCAATGGGATGTCCAGGAGATGATCGGCACGATGCCGGTGAAGGGCAACCGCCAGCCGTTCGGGCTGCTGCACGGCGGCGCCAACGCCGTTCTCGCCGAACAGCTCGGTTCCGTCGCGTCCGCCATGCACGCGGCCCTGTTCGGCTCCATCGCAGTAGGACTGGAACTGTCCTGCACGCACCACCGGGCCGCGCGCGACGGCGTCGTCACCGGTGTGGCCCGCCCCATCCACCTCGGCCGCAGCACCACGACGTACGAGATCGTCGTGACGGACGAGGAGGGCAAGCGCACCTGCACCGCCCGCCTCACGTGCCTCCTGCGCCCCAAGGCACCCGGCGCGTAGGGCTCTCCCCACCTCCGACTGACCGGTCCGCACCACTGACCCGTCAAGATCAGCACGACAGGGTTGTCCCATGACCCTTTCGACTCGACTGACCACAGCAGTCCTGTGCGGCGCGGTGGTCGCGGCCTCGGTCCCGGCCACCGCCTCGGCGCACAGCACCCGCGGCGAGCTCCTCGACGTCGTCCCGGTGTCCACGATGGACACCAACCAGCTGGTCAAGTACCTGGGGGACTACGGCTTGGACGCGTCGCGCGTCCGGTTCGGTGTGGACGCGAAGCGAATCACGTACCGGACCATCGACCCAAAAGGAAGAACAACCACGGCGAGCGCGCTGATCGCCTTGCCCCGCAACGACAACAGATCGCCGCGCCAAGCCGTCTGGCTGCACGGCACCACCGGCTACCGGGGCTCTGTCGCCTCGGTGGCGGACGGCAACGACCGCGCGGCGGCCCTGCTGTTCGCCTCCGCCGGCTACCTCACCACGGCACCGGACTACCTGGGCCTGGGCACCGGACCGGGCTACCACCCCTATGTGGACGCCCCGTCCACCGTCACGGCCTCGGTGGACGCGCTGAAGGCCGCCAACCAGCACGCCAGGCGACAGGGCGAGCAGCCGAACCCGCGAATCATGATCACCGGCCACTCGCAGGGCGGTCACGCGGCCATGGCCATGGGCGAGGCTCTGCAGCACGACCGCCAGTTCACGGTCGGCGCGCTGGCCCCGATCGGCGGCCCCTTCAAGCCGAGCCTGCTCGTCGGCAAGGCCCTGAACGACGAGATCTCCAACGGCGTCGCGTACATGGCGTACTGGACGGTCGCCTGGAACCGCCTCTTCCACCTCTACGACGACCCGGCCGAGGTCTTCCAGGACCCGTCGGTGGAAGCCCTGTTCGACGGCGACCACCGCAACGAGGACATCTTCCCGCACCTGCCCGCCACCATGCACGAGCTGCTGACCGACACCTACTTCGAACGTCTCCGCAACCCCACCGGAACCCTCCGGGCCAGGCTGCGTGACGCGGACGGCTACTGCGACTGGCGCCCGCGGGTCCCGGTGAAGATCTACTCGTCGGCGGGCGACAAGGACACGCTCCTGGAAACGTCCGCCTACTGCGACCGACGCCTGAAGCAGCACCACGCCCAGTCCACGCTCATCGACCTGGGCCCGGACGTGAACCACGGCAAGGCGGCCAAGATCGCCCTGCCGCGCATCCTGGCCGACTTCGACCGGAGCTGAACGAAAAGCGGGGCGGAGGAAACCCTCCGCCCCGCTCTCACAAAACGAACCTAGTGCGCTTCGCCCAGGTACGCGTCCCGCACCCGCTGGTCCGCCAGCAGCGCGTGACCCGGACCGTCCAAAGTGGTGCGACCGAGGTCGATCACGTAACCGTGGTCCGACAACGCCAGCGCGGCCAAGGCGTTCTGCTCCACCAGGAGAATGGTGGTGCCGAGCGACTGCAGCTCCTTGATGGTGTCGAAGATCCGCTGCGTCATGATCGGCGAGAGACCCATCGAGGGCTCGTCGAGCATCAGCAGGCGGGGCTTGGACATCATCGCGCGACCGATGGCCAGCATCTGCTGCTCACCACCGGAGAAGAGCCCGGCCTTGTTGTGCCGCCGCTCCCCCAGCACGGGGAAGAGGTCGTACACCCGCTGCATGTCGGCCTCGACGCCGTCGTCCTTGCGGACGTAGGCGCCGAGGTGCAGGTTCTCCTCCACGGTCATCCGCGGGAAGAGCCGACGGCCCTCGGGGCAGTGCGCGATGCCCTCACCGAGGATCGCGTGCGCCGGGTCGTTGTGGATCGGCTTGCCCTGGAACAGGATCTCGCCGGACGCCGGACGCAGCAGACCCGAGATGGTGCGCAGGGTCGTGGTCTTGCCCGCACCGTTCGCACCGATGAGCGACACGATGTGCCCGGCCTCGACGGTGAACGAGACGTCGCGGACGGCCTCGATCGCGCCGTAGGCGACGGACAGGTTGCGGACTTCGAGCAGCGCGGTCATGCCTGCTCCTCCTCAGCAGAAGCAGCGGCGGCCTCGACTTCGTGCGCGACTTCCTCCGGCGGCTTGCCGAGGTAGGCCTCGACCACCCGCGGGTCCGCCCGCACGGTCTCGGGGCTGCCTTCGACGAGCAGCTCGCCCTGCACGAGCACGGAAACCGAGTCGCACAGCCCGAAGATGAACTTGATGTCGTGCTCGATGACGACGACGGACACGCCCGTCTCGCGGATGCGGAAGATCAGCTGCTGCGTCGCTTCCGTCTCCTGCGGGTTCATACCCGCCGTGGGCTCGTCCAGCAGCAGCACCGCCGGATCCGTCGCCAACGCGCGCGCGATCTCCAGACGGCGCTGGTCGCCGTACGGGAGGTTGCGCGAGAGCTCGTCGTCCAGGTTGTTCAGGCCGACGAACGAGAGCAGCTCCCGCGAGCGTTCCCTGGCCGCCTTCTCCCCGCGCTGGTAGGCCGGGCCGTGGAACAGCGAGGCCAGCGGGCCCTGCTTCATCCGGACGTGCCGGCCGACCATCACGTTCTCCAGCACGGTCATGCTGGGGAACAGGCGGATGTTCTGGAACGTGCGGGCCACACCCGCGTCCGTCACCTGGGCCGGGTCGCCGGGCAGGACGTTGCCCTTGAGCAGCACCTGACCCGTCGTCGGCGTGTACAGACCCGTCAGGCAGTTGAAGAACGTGGTCTTCCCCGCGCCGTTCGGGCCGATCAGTCCGACGATCTTGCCTTCGTCGAGCGTCAGCGTGACGCCCTTCAACGCCTTGAGGCCACCGAAGACCATCGAGACGTCGCGAGCTTCCAACACAGGCGTCATGCCCGCTTCGCCTCCTCGTGCGCCTCTTCGGCGTTCTCATCGGCAATCTCGATCATCTCGGCTCGCCTGTGCGCATCGGGGATCAGTCCGACAGGGCGGAACCGCATGATCAGGATCAGCGCGAGGCCGAAGATCATGAGGCGCCAGTCCGCGAAGTCGCGCAGCTTCTCGGGCAGCACGAACAGCAGCGCCGCACCCAGGACGGCGCCCGGGATCGAGCCCATGCCGCCGAGGATGACCGCCGCGAGCAGCGTGACCGACTCGAGGAACTTGAACGACTCGTAGGACACAGTGCCGTTCTTGTGCGCGAACACCGCACCCGCGAGACCCGCGAGCGTGGCACCGATGAGGAACGCGAGGATCTTCATCTTGCCGGTGCGGATGCCCATCGCGCGGGCCGCGTCCTCGTCCTCGCGGATCGCGATCCAGGCACGGCCGATGCGGCTGAACTTGAGGTTCGCGAACACCGCCATCGTCGCCGCGACGAGCAGCACGATGAGGACGTAGTAGAGGACACCGGCGGGCAGCTTCACCGCGCCGATCGTGAGCGACTTGTTGAACTCGGCGCCGAACAGCGACAGCTGCGGGATGCCCGGGATCGCGTTGGAGCCGTTGGTGATGCCGCCGATGTTGTTCTGCGCGGAGCGGGTGAAGATCTCACCGAACGCGAGCGTCACGATCGCCAGGTAGTCACCGCGGACCCGCAGCGTCGGCGAACCGACGATGGCGCCGAAGATGCCGGCCACGATCGCGGAGATGATCGCGGCGACCGGGAACGGCAGCGTGATGCCGAAGTGCGCGGTGGCCGCACCGGAGAAGTTGGCCGCCACCAGTGCACCGATGCCCATGAACGCCACGTACCCGAGGTCGAGCAGACCCGCGAGACCGACGACGATGTTCAGGCCGATCGCGGTGGCGGCGTAGATGCCGATGTTCGCCGCGACCGTCATCCAGTACTCGTTGCCCGCGTCGGTGAACGGCAGCAGCAGCGCGCACGCCGCCAGCACGATCACGCTGAACACGCGGTGCTGCTCGGACAACGCCGACAGCCACTTGATGAACCCGACGCCGCTCAACGCACCGAGCACGCCGGCGGCGAAACCGAGGAACGACAGGAAGATCGCACCCGCGTACGGGTTCGCGGCACCGACGCCACCGGTGGTCAGCAGCGCCGCGACGGCGTACAGCACCGCCGCGAACGACGCCAGCAGCACCAGGTACGCCAGCGGGGTCGAGAGCTTGACCTTCCACTGGCCCACCGGCTCGAAGCCGATGCCGTAGGCCGCGAGGATCATCAGCACACCGGCGACGAGGCCGACGATGCTGCCGAACGCGACGGCGCCGTCGAGCGCGGTGATGGCGGCGAGGCCACCGCCCTTGACCGTGATGTACGCGCCGTTGACGAACGAGACGAGCGCGGTGCCCCAGCCCAGGGCCCGGATGACGCGGCCGCGGGACGGGATCGGCGCGAACGTCGCGACGAGGACGAGAACACCGAGCAGCAGCATGTGCCAGCGGAAGCCGGTGACCTCGAACGGCGCGTCGAAGAACTGCAGCGTCGACTTGTCCGGCCAGTTGCCGTCGTTGAGGCTGAACGTGACCCACGGCAGCAGTGCCGCGACGATGGCGAGAACGCCACCGGCGACCGCGAACGGCTTGCCGAGCGGAGCGAGTGCGGAACGCTTTCCAGAAGAAGTGCCGTTGACGCTCATGCGCGCACCCTTTCCGGCTCGCCGAACAGACCCTGCGGGCGGAAGACGAGCACGAGGATCAGCACGACGAAGATCCACACGTAGTCGTACTGGGTGCCACCCGGCATGTACTGGCCGGCCAAGGTCTTGATCAGACCGATGATGAACGCGCCGATGACCGCGCCCCGGATGCTGCCGACACCACCCAGCACGGCCGCCGTGAAGGCGAAGATGCCGGTCTGGAAGCCCATGTCGATGTTGATGTTGCTCAGGTACCCGCCGTAGAGGATGCCGGCGACACCGGCGAGCACGGCGCCGAAGATGAACGTCAGCACGATCACGCGGTCGGGGTCGACACCCATCAGCTTCGCGGTGTCGGGGTCCTGCGCGGTGGCACGCATCGCGCGACCCATCCGCGACTGGTTGATGTAGGTCTGCAGGACGACCGCGAGGCCGACCGAGAGCAGGACCAGCAGCAGGCCCGTCCACGAGATGTTGACGTCGCCGAGCTGCAGCGCACCCTCGGGGAAGACCTTGGGGTAAGGCAGGTTCGACGTCGCGTTCGGGTAGACGTTGCGCACGAACTCCTGGAGGAACACGGACACACCGAGTGCCGTGATGAGCGGTGCGAGCCGAGGCGCGTTGCGCAACGGCCGGTACGCGAACCGCTCCATGATCACCGCGACGATGACGGCGACGATGATGCCGCCGACGAACATCAGCGGCAGAGCCACGTACGGAACCTTCTTGAGGTCTTCAGGAAGGAGCCACGTGTAGGTGGCGAGGCCTCCGTACGAGGCCACCATGAACACCTCGCCGTGGGCGAAGTTGATCAGCTGGATGATGCCGTACACCATCGTGTACCCCAGGGCGATCAGGGCGATCAACGCGCCCTGCATCACCCCGTTCACCAGCTGCTGAAGCAGGACTGACACGACTACCTCCGTAAACAGCGGGGGCGAGCAAACAACGCCCGCCCCCGCCGTGGCTTCAATCAGTAATGGGTAGTCGTCAGCCGGTGAAGGTCCCGGTCTCGACGTCCTTCCACTTGCCAGAGGTCACCGAGTAGACGGTCAGGACCTTGTTGGTGCTGTCGCCGTACTGGTCGAACTTGACCTCACCGGTCGCGCCGGAGCCGCTGTACTTGCCGACGTTGGTCAGCATCTCGTCGCGCTTCGAGTCGGACCAGTCGCCGCTCGAGAGCGTGGCGGCCAGCGCGCCGATCAGAGCGTTCGCGGCGTCGTAGGAGAACGCACCGTAGGCGGCGTAGTCCTCCTTGCCGAACTTCGCCTTGTACGCGTCGACGAAGGCCTTGGCCGTGGCCAGGGACTCGGTCGGGGCGCCGACGGAGGTGGCGAGGTCGCCTTCCTTACCGCCCAGCTCGATGAACTTGCCGTCGAAGATGCCGTCGCCACCCATGAGCGGGACGTTCAGACCGGCGTCCTTCATCTGCTTGGACAGCGGACCCGCGACCGGGTACTCACCGCCGTAGTAGACGGCCTCCGGGTTGGTGGCCTTGATCTTGGCGATCACACCGGAGAAGTCGGTGTCCTTCTCGCCGACCTTCTCGGAGCCGACGATCTGGCCACCCTTCTTGGTGACCTGCTTCGACAGCTCGGCCGCGAGGCCCTCACCGTAGGTCTTGCCGTCGGTGATGATCGCGATCTTCTTCTTGCCGGCCTTCTCGACGAGGTAGTTGGCCGCGTACGGGCCCTGCAGGTCGTCGGTCGTGCAGACGCGGAAGTAGTTCTCGAACGCGCGCTTCGGGGCGGTGAGGAAGTCGTTGCCCCTGGTCAGCGTCGGGTTCGTGTTGGCGGGCGACACCTGAGGAATCTTCTTTTCCTTCAGGATCGGCTGCACCGTCTGGGCGACCGACGAGTTCAGCGTGCCGACGACGCCGACGACGGTCGGGTCGGTCGACAGCTTCGTGGCGGCCTGGGCACCCTTGGCGGGGTTGGCCTCGTCGTCCTGCGCGGAGACGGCCAGCTTGTAGCCCTTCACCGTGCACTTCTTGTTCGCCTCGTCCACGGCGAGCTCGGCGGACTGCTTGATGCCGATGCCGAGAGCGGACAGGTTCCCGGACAGCGGGGCGACAACACCGACGGTCAGAGTGCCCTTCGACGTGTCGCAGCTGCCCCCGTTGTTGCCGCCGCCTTCGGTCTTGTTCGAGCTGCAGGCTGCAAGAACGAGCAGCGCTGCGCCGACGATCGCTGCGGACTTCACAGAGTGCTTACGCACGTGATGTCCCTCCTAGTTCCCTGCTCCCGGCGACGCGAGTTCTCCGCGCACCGCTCCACGACCCTCTGCTGAGGGATGGCCGGGAACCTAGGCGATGACTGTGACCGCAGTCATCAAAGCCAATGGGCTCGTGACCATAACGCAACGCGGCGTTATGTTTCGCTTAAGGAATGTCACGAAACGTAACCTTCGTTCACTCTTTGGACGGCTGTCATAACGTGGACGTATGACTCCGCGTCGTCGGGTGATCGCCGCTGTCGGTGCCGCCGCCGTTCTCCTCGCGGCTGTCCTCGTCCTGCGCGATACCGATGACCGTGGTAATAAGCCCAGCTCAGAACCCGTTCGGCTGACCCGGTACGCCTCCTCGTCAGTCAAATTACCGGCTCAGCCGGCCGCGCCACCTCCGTCGTCCTCCGTATGGAGCAGCGACGGCAGGATCCAATGGGCGCCCGTGGACGGCGCCGCGGGGTACGAGGTGTTCGGCCGGCTCACCGCGTCGCCGGAGATCACCGGGACCGGGCGGGCCGACGTGCGGGCCGTGGACGCGTTCGGTCAGCGCTCGATCCCCGTTCGCGCCGAAGAACGCCCTGGTGACGACACGTGGCGGCAGGCGGTGCTCGGTTCACTGGACGACTTCGACGACACGTTCCTGGAGCGCCGCTACCACCTGAGCGGACGGCCTGGCTGCGTGAACCCCGGCTCGGGCTCCAACGGCCGGTTGGTGATCGACATGCCGTGCGGGAGCGACACGGCGGTGTTGCGCTCGCGGTCGTCGCTGCGGCTGAACGAGGCGGACGAACTGGGCCGGGTGGCAGTCGTGACGGACGCCGCCGGGCCGCACGGGAAGCTCGTGCTCGACCTGGTTCCCGGCACTCCGGACCGGGTCGGACCCATACCTCCTGCTGATGCCGTTCGCGTGGTGGTGGACGACTCCGTTGCGCCCGGCACGCGCGGTGCGGGCGTTCTGCATCGGTTCGAGGTGGTGCTGACACGGTCCGGAGTGCGCGTGCTGCAGGACGGCGCGCAGATCGCCGCGTCCCCGGTCGTGCCGGCGTGGCGGGAGGCGAGCGTGCTCGTCGGCCTGACCCCGCCGCCGAGCTATCCGGGGCGCGTGGTGGTCGACGCGTTCGGCCTGAGCGGGTCGCGTCTGCCCGTGGACGACGTGACCGAGACGCAGATCGTGGCGGGCACGTTGCGCGTGCTGGGGCCCGACGAGGAGGCACCAGGCATCGGCACGACGCGCGCGCCGTTGCGTGGGGCTCCATCGGCGCGATTACGGACAACGATCCGGCTCGGCGACGGCGGTGACGTGAACGGCCTGGTCGCGCAGCTCGGGTCGGAGCGGGTGCCGCTGCGGCCGGTGGTGACCGGCTGGTCAGGAGCGCAGGACAGCGAGCTGACCCTGGTCGGCGACGTGCCGGCGGCGTTGCTCGGCGTCTCCGGGCCGGACTCGCTGACGCCGTTCGTCCTGCGGATGCCCGGCGCGTCGCAGGCGCAGGTGCTGGAGAGCTACTGGGAGGTGCCGGGGCAGTCGCCGGAGAAGCTTCCGCTCGCCCCGGACGAGCCCGCGCCCGTTTTGCCCGTGATGACGGCTGAGTTCGCCGCTGTGGGCCCGGACGAGGCGACGCTGGTGGTCACACTCGACGGCTCTGCCGCGCGATCAGTGGCCCCGGTGGCGGGCTTTGAGGTGTACGTGGACAGCGGTCAGGCGGCGACCCTGCCGATGCCGGGTGGAATCGGCGGCCGGCACGAGCTGAACCTCGCCCTGACGGGCAACCACACCGTCGAGGTCCGTCTGCGCCCCGAGAGTCCCGAGGCGCAGACGGAGTCGGTCTGGCTGGAGCTCAGCCGAAGTTCTCGATGACGGCTTCCGCGACCGCCTTCATCGTCGTGCGGCGGTCCATGGCGGTCCGCTGCACCCACTTGAACGCCTCCGGCTCGCTCAGACCCTGCTTGGTCATGAGGATGCCCTTGGCGCGTTCCACGACCTTGCGCGTCTCGAGGCGCTCGGTCAGCCCGGCGACCTCCTGCTCCAGCGCGGCCAGCTCAGTGAACCGGCTGATCGCCAGCTCGATCGCGGGCACCAGGTCCCGCTTCGCGAACGGCTTGACCAGGTAGGCCATCGCACCGGCGTCACGGGCACGTTCGACCAGGTCGCGCTGGCTGAACGCGGTGAGGATCACGACCGGCGCGATCCGGTTGCCCGCGATGTGCTGCGCCGCCTCGATCCCGTCCACCTTGGGCATCTTCACGTCGAGGATCACCAGGTCGGGGTTGAGCTCCGACGCGAGCTTGATCGCCTCTTCGCCATCTGCGGCCTCACCCGCCACGTCGTAGCCCTCTTCGCGCAGCATCTCCACGAGGTCGAGACGGATGAGCGCCTCGTCCTCGGCGACCAGAACGCGGGGGGCCTTGCGCGTGGCTTCGGTTTGGGCCTCGGCAGCCTGCTGGGTCACCGGGGTCCTCCTGACGATCGTTCCTGCGGGCGAAAGCGCAGTCTACTGGTGGGCAGGCCCCTGATCAGGCTCACCAGCCGTGACGGCAGACACGAACTCGTCCGGCCACGGGTAGGTCCGCATGCCTTCCTCGACGTCCTGAGCGGGCGCTTCGGCGCGCCGGAGCGTGATTTCCCGGCCTGTGCCGAACTCCGGATGGGCGAGCTTCTGCCTGATGTCGTCCTCCGACGGACCACCCGGCCACTCGACGAACCACGCGTTTCCCAGCGGAAGTGCTCGCAACCAGCTCGCGTCATGCCACAGGTGTACCCGGCGCAGGAGAGCGCTCCCAGTGGCCGCTTCCGCTGTTTCGTCGTCGTTGCCGCCGCCGTCGGTGTACTCGACGCCGCGGAACTCGTGCATCCAGCGCACGTACCGCATGCCGAGGTCCCAGGCGTTCTCGTCGACGCCGACGAGCACGACTCCCGCGTCCCCGGTGGTCAGTTCGGACGAGCGCCGGTACTGCTGGTGCCGCAGGCCCGCGACACCCATGCCGTAGCCGTCCTCGGTGCGGGGCAGCAGCTCGAACAGCAACGGGCCGAGCGCGCGCTCGCTCAGGTGGAGCTTGAGGGTCTCCCCCGGCTCCACCGTCCGGAACGCGTGCGCGGGCCTGACGATGCTCGCCGGCGGCATCAGCTGGAGCATGCCGGCCGCGGTGCACCCGGCGAGCAGCACTTTCGCTTCCAGCTGCCGCTGGGCCTCGGTGGTCGCGTCGGGCAACAGCTCCCCGTCGCGCACGGCGGGCACGGCCTGGGAGAGGTTCTCGCCGGTGTAGGTGCGCCGGAGGTCGGCCAGCTGGTCCGTGATGGACAGACGTGCCATGACAGCAGTCCTCGTTTCCGCCGCCCGGCTCGGCAAGACAAGGACGCATGTGTCACGCGTCTACGTGGTCGGTTCGCTTGGCGAGCAGGAGTTCCTGAACACTGCGGCGGAGTGTGCCGCTCACTGCCGGGGAGCGGCTCCAGCCTCACGTCTGCTCGGACGCCGGGCACCACGATACCCGGCCTAGTCGGCTCCCACGATCAATTTGTACTTCACGTCGACGTCCTTGCCGTCGGCCGAACCGCGGATGTGCAGCTCGTGCTCGCCGGACGCGGGCGGGTTGATCCACGCGTAGAGGCCGCAGCCGACCGAGTTGATCCGGCCCGCCTGGGCGCCGAACGGGTTGCCCGCGCGCGCCTCGTAGGTGAACGGCGTGGCGGAGACCCTCGTCAGCGCCTGCGTGGAGCCGTCCATCAGCACCTCGCCCTGGGCGCTCTTCATGAACTGCTCGCACTCGGAGACGTCGCCTGCGAGGTTCACGACCGGGGCGAGCAGCGGCTTGGAGGCCGGGACCCGGCACTGCCGCTCGACCGGGCCGTCACCGAGGGAGCCGGCGAGCAGCCAGACCTCGACGGGCTGGTCGCGCATGCAGAACCGCCCGGAGGTGTCGGACACCGGGTTGGTGCCGGTGGGCTGGGAGGCCCACGTCCACCAGCGCGACTGGAACTCGCCCGGCGCCAGCTTGTCCGAAGTGGACGTTTGGGGAGCTGGGGGCTGTGTCGCCATCTGCGCGTGGCTGCCACAGCCGGCGAGCAGAACAACTAAGAACAGCAGGACTTTCCTCACTGGTTCTCGCGTCCCTTGCGTCGTTGTTCCTCCGCGCGCTCACGGCAGCGGCGCAGGAACTCCTCGTCGTCGTCAGGATTGCCGGCCGCGAACCGTCCCGGCCGGTTGTACTCGGGAAAAGCAGCCGCATCGCGTTCGTACGCACCGAGGCGCGCGCGTCCGGTCCCCACCACCGGACGGCCCGCCACGAGCCACGCGATCGAGCCCACCAACGGGAACAGCAGGACCAGGAGGAGCCACAGCATCTTCGGCAGATTGCGAACTGAGCCTTCGTCGGTCGTGATCACATCCACGACGGCGAAGATCACCAGACACAACGTCACCACTCCGAACAGCCCACCGAAGTACAGCATCTCCTACCCCCAGGTCGTGCGGTCGCCGCACATCGTGGCACAAGGGACACGCCCTGAACATGGTTCAGCGTTCAATCACTTCGGCCAATTCGCACATCCGTGATGTTCACCGGAACAAGACGTGAAACCTGGACTTAACACGCACATTTAAAGCCGCGATTTCAGCACTGGCACGACCTGCGTGGACAGCACCGCAGGACACGGTCATACCCGAGCTGGAATTCGACTGGCCACGCGGGGCGAGCGAGCGCCGCGCACGGTTCCGCGCGCTCTGCTGAACAGGCCTGCCGCCGTGGGCCGACCTGAGCAACCAATTCACCCCAGAGGGTGAAATGGTGCGGCGGCGGGATCGTTTTCCCGGAGTGCCGCCGACACCGGCGTTCGATTGCACTTGCTCGATTCCGGACGCGACCCGATCGAACAACCGGCACTTTCCGCGAGGCCGATCCCACCGCGCGTACCGGAACGTTCACACGAGCCGTACCGCAGGTGAGGCTGAGCACCAGACCTGCTGCACACCCGTTGCCGGGGCCGTAAGCAAGCCTTAGCGTCGATGCCATGCCCAGGGGTGCCGAGAGTCTGCTGGAAGTGCTGGCCGCGCACGACGTCGAGGTGGTGTTCGGCCTGCCCGGGGTGCACAACCTCGCCATCTGGGAGGCCCTGGAGAAGTACAAGGGCATCCGCATGATCGGGGTGCGGCACGAGCAGACGGCGGTCTACGCGGCCGACGGCTACGCACGCACCACGGGCAAGCTCGGCGTCGCCGTCGTGACCACCGGACCGGGCGCGGCCAACACGCTCGGCGCGACCGGCGAGGCGTGGGCGTCGGGCAGTCCGGTGCTCGTGATCGCCACGGACATCCCGTCGACGCTGCGACAGCCCGGTGTGCACCGGGGCGTGTTGCACGAGACGCGTGATCAGAAGGCGATGTTCGGGCCCGTCACCAAGGCGTCGTTCGACGTGCCGTCCGCGCAGGAACTGGGTGCGTACACCGGCAAGGCCGTCCAGGCGGCCACGCAGAGCCCGCACGGGCCGGTTTACCTCGGTGTGCCAACGGATTTCCTGTCCGCCGAGACGCCGCACCACGCACCGGAGAAGGTCGGGCGGGCGCACCTCGTCCCGGACCTCACCGAGGCCGAGAAGCTCATCGCTGCCGCCGGGAAGCCGTTGATCTGGGCGGGCGGTGGCGCGGCACGCTCTGGGGCGGGCGCCGCGGTGGGAGCGTTGGCGGACAAGCTGAATGCGCCGATCGTCACCACGTACGGGGCGCGGGGACTCACGGACAGCGCTCATGTCGTCAAGGGACCGGTGCACGCGCCGCCAGTGGGGAAGTTGTGGGACGAGGCCGATCTGGTGATCGCGATCGGCACCGACCTCGACGGCATGATGACGCAGAACTGGTTGCAGCCCAAGCCTCCCAACCTGCTCGCGATCAACATCGACAAGGCCGAGGCGAACAAGAACTATCCGGCGGACGTCACGGTCGAAGGCGACGCGGCGGCGGTGACGGAGGCACTCGCGGCCAAGGTGACCCGCAAGGACGCCGTCGTCGACGTCGAAGCGGTCAACGCCGAGGTCCGGGCACTGGTGGCCGCGGACTCCCCCGAAGCCGCGAAGCTGTTGCAGGCGCTCGAAGGCGAGACGGCCACGATCGTCGCGGACATGTGCATCCCCGGCTACTGGATCGGCGGCTTCCACCACGTCGCCAAGGAGCGCGGCCTCGCGTACCCGGTCGGCTGGGGCACCCTCGGGTTCGGCTTCCCGGCGGCGATCGGGGCGGCGGTCGACGGCCGGACGATCGCGGTGGTCGGCGATGGCGGGTTCCTGTTCGCCTGCGGGGATCTGGCGACGTTGCGGCAGGAGAACCTGCCGCTGACGATCGTGCTCGTCGACGACGGCGGCTACGGCATGCTCCGGTACGACCAGCAGATCGCGAACCACACGATCAGCGGGGTGGACCTGACGCGGCCGGACTTCGCGAAGCTCGCGGAGAGCTTCGGCATTCCCGCGGTCACGCTGGACGGGTTCGACGGGCTGCGGGACGCGCTGGACAGCGCCGCCGGGCCCACCATGATCGTGGTCAACGCCGCGCTCAAGCCCCCGATCAACACTTCGCCTCGCTGGTACCGCAAAAAGACCACTTGATCAAAGGGTCCCGGCTACCGTCCCGCCTATGAGACGTGGGCTGGGGATCGTGCTCGCTGTGCAGGCAGTGGTGCTGACCGCGTTGTCGGGACGGTACGGGTTCCACCGGGACGAGCTGTACTTCATGGCGGCGGGCAAACGGCCCGACTGGGGCTACGTCGACCAGCCGCCGATCACACCGCTCCTCGCCCGCCTCAGCACCGAGGTGTTCGGCGGGACGCCGGTCGGTCTTCGCGTGATCGCCACGCTGCTCGCGCTCTGCATCACCGTCGTGGTCGCGTTGACCGCGAAGGAGCTCGGGGGCGGTGAGGTTCTCGCGGCGGCCGCGTCGGCGACGTCGACGTTCGTGCTCGCGGTGAGCCACATGCTGTCCACGGCCACGGTCGACCTGCTGATCTGGGTGCTCGTCGGCTACTTCGCGGTCAGGCTGCTCAAGACGCGCGACGGTCGCTGGTGGCTCGCGCTCGGGGCCGCGTCAGGGGTCGGGCTCGCCAACAAGTGGTTGCTGCTCCTGCTGCTCGCCGCGCTGGCGGTCGCGTTGCTCATCACCGGGCCGCGCGACGTGTTCCGCACGTGGTGGCTGCCCGCCGGGCTGGCGGTGTGCGCGGTGATCGCCGCTCCGGTCGTGATCTGGCAGGCGCGGCACGACTTCCCGTTGCTCACGGTCGCGCGCGGCATCAGCGAGGACGACGGCGTCGAGAACCGCGTCATGTTCATCCCCATGCAGATCCTGATGCTCTCGCCGTTCCTGGTGCCGGTGTGGTTGAGCGGCTTCCGGAACCTGTGGCGCGACAAGGCGTTGCGCTCTCTCGCGCTGGCCTATCCGATCCTGTGCGCACTTTGTCTCCTGACAGGTGGCAAGCCGTACTACGCGGTGCCGCTGTTGCTGGTGCTGGTGGCGGCGGGCGCACGTCAGGCACAGGAATGGTTGTTGCAGCGCAAGGTGATCGGCGGCGTGCTCGTGGCGTTGAGCGTGCTGCCCACCGTGGTCGGCTCACTGCCGATCCTGCCGCCCAGCGCACTCGGACCGGTCATCGCCATCAACCCCGAACAGGGCGAGCAGGTCGGCTGGCCCGAGTTCGCCGACACCGTCGAGAAGGCGTGGATGCAGAACGACCGCCCGGTCGTGATCACCCGCAACTACGGCCAAGCGGGCGCGGTCGAGGCCTACACGCGGATTCCGGTGTATTCGGGCCACATGTCGTACCACGACTGGGGACCTCCGCAGACGTTGAACAAGAAGGTGCTGCTCGTCGGGTTCAACTCGGCGCCGTTCACGGGATGCAGGCGCGTCGCGCAGCACCACAACGTCGTCGAGAACGATGAGGACGGCACGGAGCTGTGGTTGTGCACGGCCCCGAATGGAACATGGGAAGACATCTGGCCGACGTTGCGCCGCTACTACTGACAGACTCCCTTCCGTGAAACGGACCTGGCCGAACAACGCCGCGAAAGACGAGACCGTGCTCGCGTGGGAGTTCCTGGACTTCCTGCGCAGGACCGCGGTGATGAAGGTCGACGGGCTCACCCGGGACCTGGCCGCGGCCGCGCCGATCGCGACGTCGCCGCAGCTGACCGCGCTCGGTGTCCTCAAGCACCTCGTCGCGGTGGAGCGGCACTGGCTGTGCATCGCGGGCGCGGGCCTGGGGCTGCCGTCGTTGTGGGAGGGCAGCCCGGACCCGTCGTGGACTCTCACCGACGACGACACGCCGGAGTCGCTCATCCAGGCGTACCAGGAGGAATGGGCCAACGCCGAGGCGTTGAAGCAGCGCGGTCCGGACGACGTCGCCGCCCACCACAAGTTCACCGTGCGGTGGATCCTGGCGCACGTGACGCAGGAGACCGCGCGCCACGTGGGCCATCTGGATCTGCTGCGCGAGCTCGCGGACGGGCAGACCGGCGAGTAGGGCGGACGGTCAGTCCTCGCCCGGCCACAACGGGAGGAGCGGCGCGACCACCCCGTCGAGCGCGTTGTCGACGATCGCTCCGGCCAGCGGCATGAGCGTCGCGCGGGACCACAGCAGGCGCTCGCGCAGGGCCGGGAGCGCCAGCGCGGCGGCGGCCTGCTCGATCACCTCCTGGCGATCGTGGTGCAGGCAGCGGGTCAACGCCTGCGCCGCGGAGCCGACCGGTACGCCCGACTTCGCGAGCCGGCGGACCGCTGCCGCCGCCTCGGCGCGCACCCACCACTTCGCGTCGCGCAGCCGGCCGATGATCGGCGGAAGGGCCGCCCGGTCGGCGGTGTCGCCGAGCGCCGTGACCGCTATCTGACGACGGGTGGCCAGCCAGTGCGTCGCGTCCGGTGTGATGCGCTCGACCGGATGTGTGGCGCGCAGCCTGGTGATGCCGTAGAGCCACACCCACGGACTGCGGTAGACCTCGTGGCCGAGCCAACGGCGTACCGGGCCGTCGGTCTCCTCGTAGAAGTGCCGCAGCGCGTACTGCGGGTCGCGGTGCGGATCGCGCTCCGCGAGCACCCGGCAGAGCAGCGGCCGCGCCGGGCCTGCCTCGTCGAGGGTGCCGAGGACGATTTCCTCGACACCCGGTTCGTTGCTGTCGATCAGAATTCTGATGTGCGCGCGCAGATCCGGCGAACCCCACTCCCGGATCCCAGCCAGCGCCCCATCGCTGCTGAGTTCCCCCATTTCTCCATCATGGCTGATTTATGTAGCCGCCCACGGCGTTTTGGCAAACTTCCTGGAGCGCGTTTACCGCGTCACGCAGCAACGGGTTGGTGTTCGCCGTGCGGTGGAGAACGTGCACGTGCCTGCGCAAGGGCTTGTGGCGCAACGGCATTGCGTGTGTACCCGGTAGCGCCTTGTAACCGAGCGCGGGTACCAGCGCGACACCCACTCCGGCCGCCACGAGCGACTGCACGACCTCGTAGTCGTTGCTCCGGAAAGCAATTCTTGGAGCGAAACCCGACGCCGCGCACAACCGCGTGAGGCACGTTGCGCCTGATGTGCCGTCGCGTGACGCGATCCAGCGTTCGTTTTTCAGATCTTCGAGTTTGAAGTTGTTCTTCGCGGCCGGGTGCTCGGCCGGCACCATGACCAGGAGCGCCTCGTCCAGCAACGGCAGGACCGTCAGTTCCTCCGGCCACGTCTGCGGCACGAGGTCGTAGGCGTAGACCAGCGCGAGGTCGAGCTCGCCGGTCAGCACGAGCGGCAGCACGTCCTCCGGCTCCGCCTCGTCCAGCCGGATCTCGGCGTCCGGCAGGTCCGCGGACAGCTTCGCCAGCGCCTTGGGCATGACCCGTGAGCTCGCCGTCGGGAAGGTGCCGATGCGCAGGCGGCCGCGCAGGCCCTGCACCATCGCCTTCACCTCGTGCTCGAAGCCGTCGAACGCGGCGAGCAGCTCGCCGCCGCGATCGGCGATGAGCAGGGCGGCGCTGGCCGGCCTGATCGAGTGCGCCTCGCGTTCGAAGAGCTCCACGCCGACAGCGCGTTCGAACGCGGAGATCTGTTGCGACACGGCCGACGACGTGTAGCCGAGACGGCGGGCCGCCTCGGCGAACGAGCCAGTCTTCACGACCTCGACGAGCGTGCGGAGATGGACCGGATTGAGCACCAGGACAGCTTATGCTCGACGTCGCGAGGTTTCATTCTGCAACCCCTGGCGGAACCACCGGGTAACTACCAGGGTGGATGCATGGCCTATGTCTCCACGAACCCGTCGAACACCTCCGACGTGGTCACCGAGATCGAGCTCGGGACCAGCCGCACCTTCGTCGACGCAGCACGCCGGGCGAAGGCGGCACAGCGCGCGTGGGCGCGCGTCCCCGCTCCCGTCCGCGGACAGGTCATCGGGAACATCGGCCGGCTCGTCGAGGCGAACTTCGAGCCGCTCGCCCAGCTGGTGACCCGCGAGATCGGCAAGCCGATCGCGGAGGCCCGCGGCGAGGTGCAGGAGATCGTCGACACCGCCAACTTCTTCGTCGGCGAGGGCCGGCGGCTCTACGGGCAGACGGTTCCGTCCGAGATGGCGGACAAGCAGCTCTTCACCTTCCGCAACCCGGTCGGCGTCGCGGCGATCATCACCGCCGGCAACTTCCCGGTCGCCGTGCCGTCCTGGTACATCATCCCGGCGCTGCTGTGCGGCAACTCCGTGGTGTGGAAGCCCGCCGAGTACTCCGCCGCGTCCGCCCAGGCCTTCTACGACGTGTTCCAGGCCGCCGGCATTCCGGACGGCGTGTTCGAGATCGTCTTCGCCGAGGGGTCGGAGACGTTCAACGGCCTGGAGCAGGCGCTGCAGGAGGACCTGGTCGACAAGGTCGGCTTCACCGGGTCCAGCGAGGTCGGCGTGCGGATCGGCGAGCTGTGCGGCCGCCACCTCCAGACGCCGTGCCTGGAACTGGGTGGCAAGAACCCGATGGTCGTCACCGAGGACGCGGACCTCGACCTGGCCGTGCAGGGGGCACTGTTCGCCGGCTTCGGTTCGGCCGGCCAGCGGTGCACCTCGCTCGGCACGGCGATCGTGCACGAGTCGGTCTACGACGAGTTCCTCACGCGGTTCGTCGACGCCGTCGCCGCCGCCACGGTGGGCGACCCGACCGGCGATGTCCTTTATGGACCGCTGCTGGACGAGAAGTTCGCGC
>NZ_JBEXPJ010000120.1:0-26749 GCF_040611995.1 Lentzea sp. NPDC006480 | reverse complement strand
AGCGCGTGTGTGAAGGGTAGGTGCCGCGGTGGCCGCGGATTCCGGGCACGCCGAATCGGTCAACGAACCGATCGGTCACCCGACCGGGGGTCTGCTGACTCATGAGGTCCTGATCACGTGGGGAACGGCGCTGGCCGCGTTCCTGGCGGTCGCGTTGCACGGGATCTGGCGGGTCACCCGCAATGTCATCACCATCGCGCACGAGGGCGGGCACGCGTTGCTCGCGGTGCTCACGGGCAGGCGGCTCAGCGGCATCAAGCTGCACTCCGACACCAGCGGTCTCACCGTTTCCCGGGGCAAGCCGCGCGGGCCCGGCATGGTCCTCACC
Organism: Lentzea sp. NPDC006480; assembly: GCF_040611995.1. Classification (NCBI taxonomy): domain Bacteria; kingdom Bacillati; phylum Actinomycetota; class Actinomycetes; order Pseudonocardiales; family Pseudonocardiaceae; genus Lentzea; species Lentzea sp. NPDC006480. The sequence goes on along the minus strand of NZ_JBEXPJ010000120.1, from coordinate 26,421 downwards.
GCCCTCGCCGGTTACCTCGCGCCCTCGCTGCTCGGGTTCGGGGCCGCGGTGCTCATCACGAACGAGCAGATCCAGCTGATGTTGTGGATCAGCATCGGGTTCCTGGCCGCCATGCTGGTCATGATCCGCAACGTGTTCGGCGTGCTCTCGATCATCATCACCGGCGGGGCGTTCTTCTTCGTGTCCTTCTACGCCTCCGCCGAGGTCCGGGACACGGCCGCGTACGTGTTCGCCTGGTTCCTGCTGCTCGGCGGGGTGCGGCCGGTGTGGGAACTGCAGGTCAAGCGGTGGCGGCGGCAGGCTCCCCGGTCCGATGCCGACCAGCTGGCCTGGCTGACCGGGGTGCCCGCGCTCGGGTGGGTGACCTTGTTCGGCGTCGTCAGCGTCACGGCACTGGTGGGTGGCGGGGCGTTGCTGCTCGGCCGGTGGTGACCGTCCACTCCGGACCCGCGGTCAGGCGTCGATGACGCCGAGTTGCCGCAGCTGGGAGAAGACGTCGACGACTCCCCAGATCTCGGCGATCCGCCCGCCGGCGAAGCGGACGATGAAGATCTCGGCGTAGTCGACGGACCTGCCGGTCGGTGGCAGGCCCCGGTACTCGCCCCGATGGGTGCCGGTGACCCGGTTGCGGTAGACGACCTCGTCCCCCTCCGCGACCACGTCCTCGATGGTGACCTCGATGTCGGGGAACGCCCGCAGCAGCGTCACCCACACCTGCTTGAGCGCCTCTGCCCCGGATCCGACACCGGGCTTCGGCGCGTGGAAGACGAGGCCAGGATCGGCGACCTCGTCGATCACCTTCGAGATGACCTCCGGGTCGCGGGTGCCGATGGCGTCGTGGAGACGGCGGAACGTTGCTTCGTTGATCGCTTTGCTCATGGCCACAGGACGCCGCATCCAGCCTGGACGTGACAGCTCGTGAGCCGCGTCACAGCTGCCGAACGCGTGTTCGAGCCGGGCGCGGTCGAATCAGGTTTGGCGCTGGGTGAAATACTTGGGGGAAAGCTTGCGGTGGAAGGTGGGTTCAGTGCTGCGTGGGGATGTCGGGCTCGAGCTGGGCCAGCGGGTTGCGCTTGCGTTGCGCGCTGCGCTGGACGTGGACATCACTGCGGAGGAAGCGCTGATCCGACCGTCCAACCGAGACGGTGCGGACTACCAGTGCAACGTCGCCATGAGCCTCTCGAAGAAGCTCGGCAAGAAGCCTCGCGAGGTCGCCGAGCTGATCGTCGGGCACCTGGACGCGGCGGACGCGATCGAGGCTCCGGAGATCGCCGGGCCCGGCTTCATCAACCTGCGGTTGAAGAAGGAATGGCTGGAATCGCAGGCGGCGGCGCTGCTCGGGGACGAGCGGCTCGGCGTGCCCCTGACCGAGGAGCCGCGGCGGATCGCGATCGACTACAGCAGCCCGAACGTGGCCAAGGAGATGCACGTCGGCCACCTGCGGTCGACGATCATCGGCGACGCGTTCTGCCGGCTGCTGACGTTCGCCGGGCACGAGGTCATCCCGCACAACCACCTCGGGGACTGGGGCACGCCGTTCGGGATGCTCATCGAGCACCTGACGGACGAGGGGCACGGCGCCGATCACGAGATCAGCGACCTCAACGCGTTCTACCAGCAGGCGCGGCAGAAGTTCGACAGCGAGCCGGAGTTCGCGGACCGGGCGCGGCGGCGGGTCGTGCTGCTGCAGGGCGGCGACGAGGCGACGCTCGCGTTGTGGCACGAGCTGGTCGGGGAGTCGCAGCGGCACTTCAACCAGATCTACGAACTGCTCGGCATCGGGCTGTCGGCCGGGGACAACTACGGGGAGAGCTTCTACAACCCGTACCTCGCGGACACGATCACCGAGCTGCAGCAGAAAGGGCTCGTCGAGACCAGCGACGGCGCGCTCTGCGTGTTCCCGCCGGGGTTCTCGAACCGGGAGGGCGACCGGCTGCCGTTGATCGTGCGGAAGAGCGACGGCGGGTACGGGTACGCCACCACGGACTTCGCGACCGTGCGCTACTGGGTGCGGGAGCGCAAGGTCGACGAGCTCATCTACGTCGTCGGCAACCCGCAGGCGCAGCACTTCCAGATGATCTTCGCGACGTCCAAGCAGGCCGGCTGGCTGGACGACGCGCACCGGGCCGTGCACACCGGGTTCGGCACGATTCTGGGGTCGGACGGCAAGACGATCCGGACGCGCGCGGGCGGGACGATCAAGCTCATCGAGCTGCTGACCGAGGCGGTCGAGAACTCGTACAAGGTGATGCCCGAAACGTCCGAAGTGGAGGGTGCGGAGAAGGACGCGCTCGCCAGGACGATCGGACTGGGCGCGGTGAAGTACGCGGACCTCTCGAACGACCGGGAGAAGGACTACGTCTTCACCTGGGAGAAGATGCTGGCGACGACCGGCGACACGTCGGTGTACATCCAGTACGCGAACGCCCGGATCCTCTCGATCGGGCGCAAGGTGGGGCGGGAGGCGCCCGCTGACGCGCCGCTGCTCCTGCAGGAGCCGGCCGAGCGGGACCTGGCGTTGAAGCTGTTGCAGCTGCCCACGGCCATTCAGGCGGCGGTCGACGAACTGGCGCCGCACAAGCTCACGAACTACCTGTTCGAGACGGCCACGGCGTTCTCGACGTTCTACAACCACTGCCCGGTGGCCACGGCGGAGTCGCAGGAGCTGCAGGACTCGCGGCTGCACTTGCTCACGCTCACGTCCCGGGTGCTCACGCTGGGGTTGTCGCTGCTGGGAATTGGCGCGCCCGAAAGGTTGTAGAAGGTTTACCGCTGGTCAGACCACGGGTACGCAGTGATCGCAACTCTTCCGCCCAGCAAGGGAGTCGCGATGACCTGCACGACCCGTCTGCCCAAGCCGGTCACCGACGTGTGGGACTGGCAGATGGAAGGGCTGTGCCGCGGCCAGAACAGCGCCGTCTTCTTCCACCCGGACAACGAACGCGGCTACGCCCGAGCCGCCCGGGAGGAGAAGGCCAAGGCGATCTGCGCGCACTGCCCGGTGCTGGCGCAGTGCCGCGAGCACGCCCTCGACGCCCAGGAGCCGTACGGCGTGTGGGGAGGCATGGGCGAGGACGAGCGGCGCCAGATCATCACCGCTGCCCGGCGCCGCGTCCGCGTGGCGTCCTAGCTGTGCGTGGCTGGTGCTGATAGCGCCTGCAAGTACTACCAACATCGAGGTTGGCGGTACCTGCAGACGCCATCAGGGCTGGCGCGCAGCCGTCACTCCTCCAGCACGTCCCGCAGTTGCCGCAACGTCTTCGCGAGCAACCGCGAGACGTGCATCTGCGAGATCCCGACCTTCTGCGCGATCTGCGTCTGGGTCATGTTGCCGAAGAACCGCATGATCACGATCTTCCGCTCCCGCTCGGGCAGCTTCTGCAGCAACGGGTGCAGTGCCTCCCGCTGCTCGATCATCGCGATCTCGGGGTCCTCCTCGCCGATGGTCGAACCCAGCGAGATCGAGGAGTCCTCGGACATCAGCATGTCGTCCAAAGACGCGCTCTGGTAAGCGTTTCCGGCCGCGAGTCCTTCGTGGATCTCCTCCCGGGAGAGCCCCAGGTGCTCGGCGAGCTCGGACGGCGTCGGCGCGCGCCCCAGCGACTGCGAGAGCCGCGAGGTGCCCGCGTTGATCGCCAGGTGCAGTTCCTTCAGGCGCCGCGGCATGCGGACGGACCAGCTGGAGTCGCGGAAGTACTTCCGCACCTCACCCATGATCGTCGGCACCGCGAAGGAAAGAAAATCGCTGCCGCGGTCCGGGTCGAACCGGTCGACCGCGTTGATCAGACCGACCGTCGCGACCTGCACGAGGTCCTCGTGCGGTTCGCCGCGGTGGCCGAACCGGCGGGCGATGTGCTGGGCGACCGGGAGGTGCTCGGTGACCAGGCGGTCCCGCAGCGTCTCCCGCGCGGGCCCCGGCGGGGTGGCCGCGAGCTCGGCGAACAGCGGGGCCAAGTGGTCGTAGTCACCGCCCTGCGAGGACTTCTTCTCCTCGGCAGGAGAGGTTTTGGTCGCCTCCTCCGAGCTGGTCACGCATCCACCGCCGCTCCTGCCGAGGATTTCACGAGGTCGATGTGGACCACGAACCCTTCGGCCTCGTCGACCCTGGTCTCCACGGAGTCGACGAGCGCGGTCAGCACGCGCCACCCGAAGCTGCCCTCGTCAGGCCCGGCGGCCGACTTGGTGGCGATCTGGGCGGACACGCGCACAGCACCTGTGCCGTCCACCGCGAAGTGGCAGCTCAGGACGGCGTCGTGCGCCGCCAGCGTGATCAACGTCGAGCACGTCTCGTCCACGGCGAGCTTCAGGTCCTCGATCGAGTCGAGATCGAAGTCCTGCCGCATGGCGATGTCCGCCGCTACGGCGCGGACGATGGACAGCTGCGTGGGATCCGCGGCCATCCTGAGTTCGACCCCTGACAAATGCGTCACACCCACCTCGTAGTCCGTTCTGCTGAAGGCCGGCATGTCATTGCCGTACCCGAATCGATCTCATTTCACACGTGTATTGGCCGGGCTACCTGGGAAGTCACCTGGCAGAGGCAACCCAGGGGAGGAGCGTTGTGCTGGTGCAAGAGGACTCCCTGGCCCTCCGCTTCCCGGCGGACCCGCACGAGGTGGCGCCCGTGCGGCACCAACTCCGCGAGTGGCTGCAGGGCAGCGGTTTCGACGAGGACGAAGCGAGCGATCTCGTCCTCGCGGTCAGCGAAGCGGTCAACAACTCGGTCGAGCACGCGTACCCGGCGCCCGCGCGCGGCACCGTCGAGGTCCGCGCGAGGATCGGCGACGACGGCACGGTCGCCGTCGACGTGTCCGACCACGGCCAGTGGCGCGTCCCGCCACCCGCGCTCACCATGCGCGGCAGAGGACTTCTGCTCATGCGGGAGAGCGTGGACGAGGTCGTGATAGACCGCTCGGCGAAAGGCACGACCGTGCGACTGCGCCGCGCCCGATCGCCCCTGACGCTCGGGCCGCAGGTGGCGCCCGACTGCGAGCTCCACGAGACCTCCTCCGGCGTCGTCGCCGTCGTCCGGGGCAACGTACCGGCAGAGGCCGGACCGGCACTGCGGCGCACGCTCACCACGGCGGCGCGCGGAGGTACCGTCCCGCTGACCGTCGACCTCACCCGGCTCGGTGAGGACAGGGCCGGGGTCCAGCAGGCGCTCCACGCGGTCGCCGAAGCGCTGGAGGCGGCGGGAAACCGCCTCACCGTCAGGCGCTGACAGCAGCGTCCACGGACTCGTGCACGCTGAACACCTCACCGAGACCCGTGGCCTCCAGAGGCCGCGTCACGGCCCGTGCGGTGGCCACGACCTTGAGGGCCGCGGAATGCTGTGGCGCCAGCCGGGCCGCCTCCACCAGAACCGCCAGGCCGGCGGACCCGAGGAACGTCACGCCGGTCATGTCCACCACGAAGGTGCCGCCGTCGGCCAGGCCGTTGACGAAGGCGTCGCGCAACGCGGGCGCGGACACCATGTCGACCTCGCCGGACACGGCGAGCACCGTGACACCGGCCGCCGGCTGGCTGGCCGACAGTGCGATGGTCTGCTCCGCTCGCGGGTCCTGCACAGTCACCGATGTACTCCCTCTCGCACCCAGAGAGCCACTACCGCAGCGGCTCCTAACGCGGCTGCTGGCTCAACCGCTGCGGCCTCACCGTACGTGAGTGGCCGCACCACAGGACAGGTCGAGCATTCCGTACCCAGCCACTGTGAAGCTCAAACGTGCGGTCTCACATCTTTCCCGGGGTTTTGAGCGCGTCCCAGAGTCTTCGTGCGACGTCGAACGCGACGGCCGGCGGCTCGACGACCTCCTCGGCGCTGTCCTCCAGGGTTCCGCCGACGACCAGCACCAACGCGGTCGCCACGTCCCGCAGCTTCACGTTGGCGCGCTGGCTCGCCCGCACCAGCAGTTCGAACGCTTCACCAGGCGCGCAGAGCCGCACCCCCATCAGCAGGCCCTTCGCCTGCTCGATGTAGCGCCGGTGCTGCACCATCCGCACCATCTGGTCGGCGCGCAGCACTTCACCCGCGCAGAACTCGACCATCGCGGCCGCGGTGGCCACGAGCGGCTCGATCTCCTCGATCACCTTCAGGTCCTCGACCCGCGGCGAGTGCGAGAGGTAGACCGTCAGCACCACCGGGCCGCTGTCACCCCAGCTGCCCGGCACCGCGACGACGTCCACGCCGCCGACCTGACCGGACACCTGCCGTTCGTCGCGAGAGGCCTCGACGAGCGGTCCCTCGCCCCCGTCCAGCTGGACCTGGTCGAGCTCGCCGGCCCGGCCGACGGCCCGCAGCAGCTTGCCCTCGGGCCACACGCTGAGGCCGACACCTTCGCAGCCGTCGAGCTGGGCGCAGAGGTGGTCCATCAACCGCGAGATGAGCTCAGTACCGAATTTCACCTGGTCCACGCAGTGAGGTTAGGCCACGCCGATATGTCGCAAACGTTGTGCGGTTGTCGCCGCACGACGAACGGTTGCACTGACAACCAACCTGTTATCCGTCCGGCTTCGGGCCCGAACAGCTCGGCGCGCCGATTGATCCAGTTAACGCTAAGGACCCAAACAGGACACGTGTTCTGAACCACAGTCCGCCAGAATTCGTTCTCAGGGATAACGCCGGAGCCCCGGTGCGCGACATCCCTGATGTCACGGAGGGACTGAGATGAGAACCGCCATGGAGATCCAGCCACACGAGGCCGAGGAGCTGCCCACCACGCCTTGCAGCGTCGTGTGGAGCCGGGGTCACGCGTATGTGCTCGAGGGTCTTCGCGCTCGCTGGGTCGGCCGGGACGACCGGGGCCGCCCGCACGCCATCTCCGGCGCCGAGATGCAGCGCCGAGGATGGACGCTCTTCAAGACAGCCTGAGCTTCTGCAACACCGCGGTAACTTCACCGCCACCCGCAACCAGTCGCACCGCGTGCCGTGACGCCATCCGGCAGCCCCTGCGCAGTCACTCGTTTAGAGTGCGGGTGTGCGTGATCCGGCTGATCGCCTGCTGACGATTCCGAACCTGCTCAGCGTGTTGCGGCTGGCCGGTGTTCCGCTCTTCCTGTACCTGTTGCTCGGACCCCGCGCGGACGGCTGGGCGCTGCTCGTCCTCGTCCTCGCGGGGCTGTCCGACTGGCTGGACGGCAAGATCGCCCGCTGGTTCAACCAGATGAGCAACCTGGGCGCGCTGCTCGATCCCGCCGCCGACCGCCTCTACGTGTTCTGCACGCTGCTGGCGTTCGTGATCAGGGACATCGTGCCGCTGTGGATCGCTCTCGTGCTGGTGGGGCGAGAGCTCGTCGTCGGCGTCTGCCTGCTGATCCTGCGGCACCGCGGCTGGGGCCCGTTCGAGGTCACCTACCTGGGCAAGGCCGCGACGTTCAACCTGCTGTACGCCTTCCCCCTGCTGCTGCTCGCGCAGGGCGACTCGGCGTGGGCGCAGGTCGCCCAGCCGTTCGCCTACGCCTTCACGGCCTGGGGCGGAGCGCTCTACCTGTGGTCGGCGCTGCTGTACGTCTACCAGTTCTTCTCGGCCCTGCGGGTCACTCCCACCAAGGCCGCGTGAAAAGATCACCCCATACAGGTTTAGCACGAGGAGCGCAGTCAGTTGATTCCCGAGGAGCTTCGCTACACCGAGGAGCACGAGTGGGTCGCCAGCACGGGCGAGAACACCGTGCGCGTCGGCATCACCGACTACGCCCAGGAACAGCTCGGTGACGTCGTCTTCGTCCAGCTGCCCGAAGTCGGCCACACCGTCGCAGCGGGCGACACGTTCGGCGAGGTCGAGTCCACCAAGAGCGTGTCCGACCTCTACTCGCCGCTCGACGGTGAGGTCGTCGCCATCAACGACGCGTTGGTGCAGGCACCCGACTCGGTGAACACCGACCCGTACGGCGAGGGCTGGATGGTGGAGATCCGGCTGAACGACCCGGACGCGCTGGAAGGCCTGCTGGACGCTGACGGGTACAAGGCGTTGGTGGAGAAGGAGTGACGTCGATCTTTCGCCGGATCTTCGGCCGGAAGGGGAGCCGCGCTGAAGGTGGCGACCCGAACGCGATAGGTTTTACCGGAAGTGACGGATCCAGCAGCAGGAGGAGAGCTCAGGTGAGCACGAACGACGGCCCAGGCGTTCCGCCGGAGCAGTCCCCGGAGCGGACCTCCGTCTTCCGGGCGGACTTCCTCCAGGAGATGGAGGGCGGCGCCGAGGCGCCCGCCCAGGAGCCGGCAGTTGCCGGTGTTGACGCACTTCCCGCCGGTTCCGCGCTGCTCGTGGTGAAGCGCGGCCCGAACGCCGGGTCCCGGTTCCTGCTGGACCGCGACACGACGAGCGCAGGGCGCCACCCCGACAGCGACATCTTCCTGGACGACGTGACGGTCTCGCGCCGCCACGCCGAGTTCCGCCGGGAGAGCGGCGAGTTCGTCGTCATCGACGTCGGCAGCCTCAACGGCACCTACGTCAACCGCGAGCCGGTCGACCAGGCCGTCCTCGCGAACGGCGACGAGGTCCAGATCGGCAAGTTCCGCCTCGTCTTCCTGACGGGTCCTGGCTCCGCGGGAGCCTGACGCGTGACGGCCGGGCGGCCACAACGTGGGGGACTGAGCATCGGGGCGGTGCTCTCGCAGCTCCGCCCCGAGTTCCCCGAGGTGTCCATCTCCAAGATCCGCTTCCTGGAAGCGGAGGGGCTGGTCCGCCCGGCTCGCACAGCTTCCGGTTACCGCCAGTTCTCCGTGGCGGACGTCGAGAGGCTGCGCTTCGTGCTGTCCGCACAACGCGACAGATACCTGCCGCTCAAGGTGATCCGCGAACAACTCGACGCCACCCCTGTGGACTCCTCGTCGTTGTCGCGGGTCGAACTGCTGGCGCAGACCGGAATCAGCGCCGAACAGCTGTCCCAGCTGGAACGCGACGGCCTGCTGCGCGCCGGCCCCGGCGGCCGGTTCACCGTCGACGACATCACCGCGCTCCGCACGATCCGGACTATGACCGGACTCGGCGTCGAGCGCGAACACCTGCGCGCGGTTCGCGCTGCGGCGGACCACGAGGTCGTTGTGCTGAAGTCCTTCTCAGATCCCGAGACGGTCCGGGAATTGGCTGACCTGTTCACCTCGTTGCACACGTTGTTGGTAAGAGCGGGCTTGCGGCAGTCCTGATCTGTCAGGTTCGAGTGCAGTCTTGATCACGATCTGCCCGCAACAATTGAGCACACGGCCCGCTTGGCGGGTAGCGTCGAACAGGTACGCCGGGGGATGCTCGGGTGTGAATCCGGGTACTCCCGAACGACATAGAGGGAGGCGAGGCCCGATGAGCGAGATGCGTGTCGTCGGCGTGCGGGTGGAGCTGCCCCAGAACCAGCCGATCCTTCTTCTGCGCGAAACCGAGGGCGAGCGGTACCTGCCGATCTGGATCGGCTCCGTCGAAGCCACGGCCATCGCGCTCGAGCAACAGGGCGTCCGCCCGGCCCGGCCTCTCACACACGACCTGCTGAAGGACGTCATCGGAGCGCTGGGACGCAACCTCGAACAGGTGCGGATCACCGACCTGCAGGAGGGCACCTTCTTCGCCGAGCTCGTGTTCGACGGCGACGTGCGGGTCTCCGCGCGGCCCTCGGACTCGGTGGCGCTGGCGTTGCGCGTCGGGGTGCCGATCCACGCCGAGGAGTCGGTGCTGGCCGAGGCCGGCCTGATCATCCCGGACGAGCAGGAGGACGAGGTCGAGAAGTTCCGCGAGTTCCTCGACTCGGTCTCCCCTGAGGACTTCCGAGGCGCAGACACCTGAGTTTTGCTCGGGCGTCGCTGTCTGTCTCGTTTGGAACCACCGTACCTCCGGGGCCTGTCGCTCAATTGGGCTACTTTCCGCTTGATTTGCGCGCTAAACGATCACTAAACGTCACCTGAACCTCCTGGTTCGGGTGACGTTGTCACTCTCTACCTGAGGTTGAGGGTCGACACTCCCCGCGCGTCGCGTTGACCAGCCCTCTGGCCGGTCTTACCGTCGAACTCGAGTGGACGTCGCTGGTTCGCGCGAGCTGACGCAGCGGCTTGACGGCCATGAGTTTCGTGGTCGTTCCGAGGGGAGGCAGGCGTGGTCGAGGAAGCGCCCGTGCGGGCCGAATCCGGGCAGCAGGGTGAGCTGTTCCCGGACTCCTCGCTGCCGGACGAACTCGTCGGCTACCGGGGTCCCGCGGCGTGTCAGATCGCGGGCATCACGTACCGGCAGCTCGACTACTGGGCCAGGACCGGGCTCGTCGCGCCGACGGTGCGGATGGCCCACGGGTCCGGCAGTCAGCGGTTGTACTCCTTCAAGGACATCCTGGTTCTGAAGGTCGTGAAGCGGTTGCTGGACACCGGTGTCTCGTTGCAGAACATCCGGGTCGCGGTCGACCACCTGCGCCGTCGCGGCGTGCAGGACCTGGCGAAGATCACGCTCTTCTCGGACGGGACGACCGTCTACGAGTGCACCTCGCCGGAAGAGGTCGTGGACCTGCTGCAAGGCGGTCAGGGCGTGTTCGGCATCGCGGTTTCCGGTGCCATGCGGGAGATTTCCGGGACGATCCACGAGTTCCCGGCCGAACGTGCGGACGGCGTCGAGATCGCTCCCATGACCGAGGACGAGCTGGCTCGCCGACGCCGGGAACGCGCGACGGGCTGACCCTGCCCGGCTGGTACGCGGGGCCCCCGCGTACTGCAGGAGAGTACGAAAGCTCCCCGCGTACTCAACGAGGGTCGTTGCTGAGACGTTCGTCGCGTCCCTGACGACTACCTGGGCAGCCTGCGGGTATTCTTCGCGGGTAGTCGCTGAACTCAGGCGGGAGAGACCGGGTTTCACCCCCGGCGCCGAAGGAGCAAGTTCCTCCCCGGGAACCTCTCAGGCACCCAGGACCGCGTGAGCTAGACGCCTCTGGAAAGTGGAGCCCTCCGCCCGATTTTCGGGAGGGATCCCGCCGACGGTGAAAGTCCCGGTCACGGCCGGGGTGAACCTCTCAGGCGCCCTTCGGGGTACGGACAGAGCGGGGAGGGCACCAGGACACGTGTGCCCGCAGCCCCCGGAGGCGTTTGATGACGCAGGACCGCATTCCGCTCGCCGCTCTCGAGCACGGCACCCCGTTCGCCGACCGCCACGTCGGTCCGCGCCCGGCCGAACTCGCGCGCATCCTCGACGTCATCGGCGTCGGATCGCTGGAGGAGCTGGCGCAGCACGCGGTGCCTTCGTCCATTCACGAGCGCGACCTCGTGCTCGACCTGCCCGCTCCGGCGACGGAGACCGAGGCGCTCGCCGAGCTGCGTGAGCTCGCGTCGCAGAACCGCCCGATGACGCAGATGATCGGCCTCGGCTACTACGACACCGTCACGCCGGGCGTGATCCTGCGCAACGTTCTCGAAAGCCCGGCCTGGTACACGGCCTACACGCCGTACCAGCCGGAGATCTCGCAGGGCCGCCTCGAGGCGCTGCTGAACTTCCAGACCATGGTCGGCGACCTGACCGGCCTGCCGGTCGCGAACGCGTCCATGCTGGACGAGTCGACCGCCGCCGCCGAGGCGATGACGCTGGTGCGCCGCGGCGGCCGCTCGAAGTCGAACAAGTTCGTCGTCGACGCCGACACGCTGCCGCAGACGCTGGCCGTGATCGAGACGCGCGCCGAGCCGCTGGGCATCGAGATCGTCGTCGCGGACCTGTCGCAGGGCATCGAGGGCCTCGGCCTGGGCGGCGACTTCTTCGGCGTGCTGCTGTCGTACCCCGGCGCGTCCGGTGTGGTGCGTGACCAGAAGGACCTGATCGAGGAGATCCACAACGCCGGTGCGCAGGCCGTCGTCGTCGCGGACCTGCTGGCGCTGACGCTGCTGCGCGCGCCGGGCGAGATCGGTGCGGACGTCGTCGTCGGCACCACGCAGCGCTTCGGTGTGCCGATCGGCTTCGGTGGCCCGCACGCCGGGTACATGGCCGTCCGGTCCGGTTTGGAGCGTCAGCTGCCCGGCCGTCTGGTCGGTGTCTCGGTCGACTCCGACGGTTCGCTCGCTTACCGCCTCGCGCTGCAGACCCGTGAGCAGCACATCCGCCGCGAGAAGGCCACGTCGAACATCTGCACCGCGCAGGTGTTGCTCGCCGTGATCGCCTCGATGTACGCGGTCTACCACGGTCCTGAGGGCCTGCGGGCGATCGCGACCCGCGTGCACCGCTTCGCCACCGTGCTCGCCACGGGCCTGTGCGAGGCCGGTCTGGACGTCGTGCACGGCGAGTTCTTCGACACCGTGCAGGTTCGGGTCGAGGGTCGCGCGGCTGAGGTCGTCGAGAAGGCGCGTTCGTTCGGCATCAACCTGCGTCAGGTCGACGCCGACGTCGTGGCAATCGCTTGCGACGAGAAGACGACGCGTGCGCACCTCGTCGCGGTGTGGGAAGCGTTCGGTGTGACGGGGTCCGATGTGGACGCCATCGACGCCGACACCGCGGACGGCATCCCGGCTGACCTGCGCCGCACGTCCGACTACCTGACCCACCCGGTCTTCCACGCGCACCGCTCCGAGACCGCGCTGCTGCGGTACCTGCGGGCGTTGTCGGACAAGGACGTCGCGCTCGACCGCAGCATGATCCCGCTCGGCTCCTGCACGATGAAGCTGAACGCCACCGCGGAGATGGAGTCCATCACGTGGCCGGAGTTCTCGACGCTGCACCCGTTCGCGCCGGTCGAGGACGCCAAGGGGCTGCTGAAGATCGTCTCCGACCTGGAGGCGTGGCTCGCCGAGGTCACCGGCTACGACGCGGTGTCGTTGCAGCCCAACGCCGGTTCGCAGGGTGAGTTCGCCGGTCTGCTCGCGATCCGCGCGTACCACCGTTCGCGCGACGAGGCGGCGCGTGACGTCTGCCTGATCCCGTCGTCCGCGCACGGCACCAACGCCGCGTCCGCCGTCATGGCCGGCATGCGGGTCGTCGTCGTGAAGTGCGACGACAAGGGCAACATCGACATGGGTCACCTGCGCGAGACCGTCGCGGAGCACTCCGACGACCTCGCCGCGATCATGATCACCTACCCGTCGACGCACGGCGTGTACGAGGACACGGTCCGCGAGGTCTGCGGCCTGGTGCACGACGCGGGCGGCCAGGTGTACGTCGACGGCGCGAACCTCAACGCGCTCATCGGCCTGGCGCGCTACGGCAAGTTCGGTTCGGACGTCTCGCACCTGAACCTGCACAAGACGTTCTGCATCCCGCACGGTGGCGGTGGCCCCGGTGTCGGCCCGATCGGTGTGCGCTCGCACCTCGCGCCGTTCCTGCCGAACCACCCGCTGCAGCCGACCGCCGGTCCCGCCACGGGTGTCGGTCCGATCTCCGCCGCCCCGTGGGGTTCCGCGTCGATCCTGCCGATCTCGTGGGCGTACGTGCGGATGATGGGCGGCGACGGCCTGCGCCGCGCGACCCTGACCGCCGTGGCCGCCGCGAACTACGTCGCCCGGCGCCTGGACGAGCACTACCCGGTGCTCTACACGGGTGAGGGCGGCTTCGTGGCCCACGAGTGCATTCTCGACCTGCGCCCGATCACCAAGGCGACCGGCGTGACGGTCGACGACGTGGCGAAGCGGCTCGCGGACTACGGCCTGCACGCCCCGACGATGTCGTTCCCGGTCGCGGGCACGCTGATGGTCGAGCCGACCGAGTCCGAGGACCTGGCCGAGATCGACCGGTTCATCGACGCCATGATCGCCATCAAGCGCGAGATCGACCGCGTCGGCGCCGGCGAGTGGCCGGTCGAGGACAACCCGCTGCGCAACGCCCCGCACACCGCGGCCAGCGTGACCGTCGGCGAGTGGAACCACCCGTACACCCGCGAGGAGGCCGTCTACCCGGCCGGTACTTCTGCTCCGAAGATCTGGCCGCCCGTCCGCCGCATCGACGGCGCGAAGGGCGACCGCAACCTGGTCTGCTCCTGCCCGCCGCTCTCGGCGTACGGCAGCTGATCCGGTACTCCGAAGGGGCGCACTCGGGGGTGCGCCCCTTCGGCATTTCTGGGGCCAGTCGGGTGGAAACGTTGTGGTGCAAGGAAATTTCGTAACGCTCGCTGATCAACTGCCGACTGATCGAGCGTGCGAACGATGGCGGAGACCGCCGATGAGATCAAGGACTCGGTCGTCGAGGCGATGGCCCAGGCAGGCCACGACCGCAAGCGGCTGCGGTCGGTCGGGCTGACGTCGGACGCCGCCGTGTCGGCCGCGTCGACGAGCTATCCGGACGGCTCGGCGCTGATCGGGATCTCCGAGGCCGTGCTGGCCCTGGTCCCGGTCTACAGCAGGCACCTGGCCCTGGCCGTCGCCCGCCCGAACTCATTCCTCAGGCGCCTGCGGAGACAACGCCCCTTCGACACCGCGCTGCTCGCCGCCCTCCTGCGGTACACGAGCCGCGTCGAGCGTTCGTCCGGCTCCGTGCGGACTCTGACGATCCCGCTGGAACCCTTCCAGCAGCACACGGCAGACCTGCTGGCCACGCACAGCCTGCGGTTCGTCATCGCGCACGAGCTGGCCCACCACCTGCGTGGCCCGTTGGACGCCGATCGCCTCGCCTACCAAGCGGTGCTCGCGGCGCACGACTCCGGCCCGCCGTCGCTGGTGCCGTTGGGCGCCCTCGTGGCCGTCACCGTCGTGCACAACGTCGAGAAGTCGCTGTTCGTGCGGGGTGCCGGCCACCCGCCCGTGGAACGCCGGCTCGGCGTGCTGTGGGAGGAGGTCCCGTTCCACGACCGTGCGTCGTTCAACACCGCCGCCGCCCAGCTGTCCGAGGCGACGGACCTGGCCACCAACTTCACCCAGGGCTCGCCCCCGCGGGTCTCCTGGGACCTGCTGCCCGACGTCGCCGGGCACCCGTTCGTCCGCTGCGACGAGCTCCAGTCGCTCACCCCGGCCCAGCTGGTGATCGAACTGCACCGCTGGCCATCCATCGGCTCCGGCGCCCGAGCGTTGCTGGACGGCCGCCTCGACGACGCCGCGGGCCAGTGGGAGCTGCCGCTCGCGCTGTTCCGCGCCTGGCAGGTCGCCACGCCGCTGGCCGCGTCCACCCTGCGCCTCGCGCTCCAGAAGGTGCGCGGGCTGGAGGAGCTGACTCCGCTGGAGAGGTGCCCCGTCGTGGAAGCGATGGCGGCGCTGGTCGAGCACAGGGTCATCGGCGCCTAGCCTGCGGCCGGGCAGGCGGGGTCGCCGCAGTCCTCGTCGACGCCGAGGCCGGGCTTGTTCAGGTCGTGCTCGAACGCGAAGTGGAAGCACTCGGGATGCATGCGCTCGAACAGCTCGAAGTCCTCGCGGTCCAGCTCGACGTTCTCGCCGCAGCGCTGACAGGTCTGCTCATCTGACACGGCCGGATCATCTCACCCCGCGCCGCGCGAAGATGACGGCTCCGTCCGTGCCCAGCAGCCACTGGGCCTCGACGGAGAACCCCGCCGCCCGCAACCACTCCGCCACTCGCTCGGGCGGCCGCAGGTGCACGTGCACCCGCATCGGACGCCCGCCGTACCCCTGCGTCTTCAGGTTCGTCGTGTCACCGACGTGGAAACCGAGCACCAGCAACCCGTCCGGCTCCAGCGCGTCGTGGAAGTGCCCGAAGACCACGGGCACCTCGTCGTCCGGGACGTGGATCAACGACCACCACGCGAGGATCCCGGCCACCGGCGTGCCGAGCGGCTCCGTCATCGAACCGACCTCGAACCGCAGCCCCGGATGCTCCCGCCGGGCCAGCGAGATCATCGCGGGGGAGAGGTCGACGCCGAACACGTCCACCCCGAGGTCGTGCAGGTGCGCGGTGACCAGACCGGGTCCGCAGCCGACGTCCGCCACGGGTCCGCGCACCAGCTCCGCGAACAACCTCAGCGCTGCCCGCACATACGGCAGTTCGGCGATGAGAGCGCGCGTGCAGTCGGCATAGCTGACCGCGACGGTGTCGTACGAGTCCCGCGTGTCGGCGAGCCAGTCACTCACTGAACGGCTCCGGCCGGTGTCGTCCGAACAACGCCAGCGCCGCGATCCACGTGTCCGGGTCGCCGTCCCAGTCCAGCGCCTTGATCTGGTCGGCCGACCGCCGCCCGCCGATGGCCCGCATCAGCTCGAACGAGGTCGTCCGCAACGTCCCCTCCGGCTCGCCGTGCCCGAGCACCCGGTCGCCGTGCTCCAGGGTGATCCGCAACGCCGGCACCTCGTTGTCCCGCATCCGCTGATCCAGCTGCTGCAACGGTTTCGTCAACGCGGCGCGGACCGCGACGCCGTCCCGATCGCCGGGAACCGCCAGCGCCGCGCGGAGATCGTGCTCGTGCTGCACCACCTCGGCGATCAGCACGGACCCCATCGGGGTGTCGAACAGCGGCTCGGCCAGCGAGCGGTTCGCCTCCCACTCGGCGAACGCGTCGTCCAGTGTGTTGGCGCGGCGGTCGCGGACCTGCCGTTCGCCCCACTCGCCGGACTCGACGCCGTCGAACCGGCGGTCCACGAAATCACGCAGACCGCCGGCCAGATGCGCCACGACATCCTTGACCGACCAGCCCGGGGTCGCCGCCACGGGCGTCTGCGGATCCCTGTCCTGCACCAGCTCGGTGATCCGCTGCTTGGTCGCGTCGTAGATGGGGGCGTTGGTCATCGTCAGACCTCGTACTCCAGGGTGTAGGTGCCGCTGCCATCCTCCGCCCAGTCGACCGTCGCCGCACCTTTCGCCCCCGCGTAGGCGCCGGTGCCGTCCAGAATCTCGATCACGGCCTCGACGCCGGTCCGGTACGCGCCGACGTGCCGCAGGATCACCGTGCCCTCGTCGGTCGTGATCTCCTCCAGCGCGGTCGTCCACGCCACGTCGTCGCCGTACGACATGAGGTAGCGGCAGTTCCCGGTGCCGCTGATGTCGCCCGCGTAGGAGAACTGGACGTGCGCCTCGGTCAGCTTGCGCCCCTCGACCTCCTTGTAGGAGCGGCCGTCCCACGTGTTCTCGTCCCAGCTCTTCACTTCGATGGTTCCGGTTGCCTTCATGTCGACCACTCTGCTGGCAGATCCTGACAGTTCGTGTCAGGTTTAACTCATGAAGTCCAGCAGGCTCATCCAGGTCCTGCTGCTCCTCCAGTCGAGGGGCCGGATGACTGCGGACGAACTGGCCGCTGAGCTGGAGGTCTCGCCGCGCACCATCTACCGCGACATCGACGCGTTGAGCGCGGCCGGCATCCCGATCTACGCCGACCGCGGCCCGACCGGCGGGTACCAGCTGATCGACGGCTACCGCACCCGTCTCACCGGCCTGACCAGTTCCGAGGCCCAGTCGTTGTTCCTCGCCGGGCTCCCCGGGCCGGCCGAGGAGCTGGGGTTGAAGGAATTCGCCGCAGCAGCCCAGCTCAAGCTGCTGGCCGCGCTGCCGACCGAACTGAGGTCGCGGGCCGAGCAGATCCGCCAGCGCTTCCACCTCGACACCCCGACGTGGTTCCGCGGCGACGAGCCCACCGAGCACCTCGCCACGATCGCCGACGCCGTCTGGGAGCAACGGCGCGTGCGCATGACCTACCAGCGGTGGGGCAACCAGACCGTTCAGCGAGAAGTCGACCCGTACGGCCTCGTTTTGAAGGCGGGCACCTGGTACTTCGTCGGCAGCGGCCGCACCTACCGCGTGTCCCGGGTCCGGGAACTGCAAGCCTCGGGTGGCACGTTCGAGCGGCCGGAGGACTTCGATCTCGCGCGCTTCTGGGCCGAGTGGTCCGAGCAGTTCGAGGCGCGCATGTACGGCGAGCGCATCACGGTCCGCATGACGCGAGCAGGCCTCGACAAGACCCGGTACCTGCTCAGCGGCTACCAGGCGCGCGTGATCAGGCAGCTGGAGCCCGAACCGGGCGAGGAGTTCGGTTTCCCGACCGAGTCCACCCGGCACGCGGTCGCTGACCTGCTCAAATTCGGCGCCGACGTCGAGGTGATCGCTCCGGACGAGTTGAGACACGAAATCATGGCCACGATCAAGGCGATGCACGACGTCTACAACGATGCGAAGCTACCCGCATGGTTCCGCTGATCTCGTTGAACAACGGAGTACGGATCCCTCAACTGGGCTTCGGCGTCTTCCAGGTGCCGGAGGACCAGGTGGCCGGCGCGGTCACGACCGCGATCGAAGCCGGCTACCGCAGCATCGACACGGCGGCCGCCTACCACAACGAGACCGGGGTCGGCGACGCGATCGCCGGCGTCCCCGACCTGTTCGTCACGACCAAGCTGTGGAACTCCGACCAGGGCTACGACTCGACGCTGCGCGCGTTCGACGCGAGCATGCGGCGGTTGCGCCGGGACGTGCTCGACCTCTACCTCATCCACTGGCCGGTACCGTCCCGCGACCTGTACGCGGAGACGTGGCGTGCCTTGGAGCAGCTCTACGCGGACGGCCGAGTCCGCGCGATCGGCGTCTCGAACTTCCAGACGCGGCACCTGCAGCGCCTCTTCGACGAGTTCCCGACCACCCCGGCGGTGAACCAGATCGAGCTGCACCCGTTGCTGCAGCAGGAAGAGATGCGCAAGGTCCACGTCACCCACAAGATCGTCACCGAGGCGTGGTCACCGCTGGCCCAGGGCGCGCTGCTGCGGCAACCGGACATCACCGCCCTCGCCGAGAAGTACGCGAAGACCCCGGCTCAGATCGTGCTGCGCTGGCACGTCCAGCTCGGCAACGTGGTGATCCCGAAGTCCGTCACGCCGTACCGGATCAAGGAGAACATCGACATCTTCGACTTCGAGCTGGCGCAGGACGACATGACGGTCATCGCCGAGCTCGACAACGGCACCCGCACCGGCCCCGATCCCGACCGCTTCAACGTCGCTTGAGCAGTTCCCCGACCAGGTCCGCCGCCCTGGCCGCGCCACCGGCCGCCTTGATCTGCCGCCCCAGTTCGCGGGCGCGCTCTCGGTGGCGCGGCTCTTCCAGCACCTGATCGACTGCTTCCCGCAGCCTCGTGGGCTTCCGCCGGGTGATCGCGGCTCCTGCGCGTGTCACGCGTTTGGCCACCTGGGCCTTGTCCAGCTGGCCCGGCACGACGACCATCGGCACGCCCGCCTCCAACGCCGCCAGCACGCCGCCCCACCCGCCGTTGGTGATCATCACGTCGGTTCGCGGCAGCAGCAGGTCGTGGGGGATGAACTCGGCCGCGCGCACGTTGCCCGGCAACGGTCCCAAGGTTTCTGCTGGCGCGCCTCCGGTCGTGACCACCACCAGGGCGTCGTGGTCTCCGAGCGCCTTCATCGCGGGCCTGAGCAGGTCGTCCGCGCCCGTCTCCAGCGTCCCCTGCGTCACGTGCACGACAGTCCGGCCGTCGAGCTCGGGCCACCACTCGGGGAGCCCTGTTCGCTTCGCCGGACTGATCAACCGTCCGACGAACCGGGTCTGGTGTGGTGGTCGAACGGTCTCCAGCTCTCTCATGCCTTGTGCCAGCAGGAGTTCTGGCGAGTAGAAGGCCTCCAGCGCGCCGGATCTGGGCTGGAGGCCCACTTCCGCCCGCATGCGGTTGAACATCCCGTCGGCGATCAGCCCCGACACCGCACGTGCGAGCGGGCGGCTGGCGACCAGCGGTGTCACCGCGACCGTCACCCACGGCACGTCCTCGATCTCGGCGGCCATCGCGGCCCCGAACGCCAGGTGATCCGTGACGACCAGGTCGAACTCGGTCTCCAGCACGTCCTTCGCCTGGGCCGCACCGGTTCCGACCAGCACGTCGCGGACGTTCGCGAAGTTCGCTCTCATCCCCTTGCCGTCGCCGATCGCCGGAAACGTCTTGTTGAGCTCGGCGTCGTCGAAGTCCGGCGCGTGCTGCCACGGCAACCACTCGGCGCCCTCGAACCTGTGCCGGTACTTCGCGCCGGTGTACGCGATGACGTGGTGGCCGCGCCGGACGAGCTCGTGCGACACCGCCGCCATCGCGCCCACATGCCCGGCGAACGGCATCGACGCGACCAGGATCCGCAGTTCCCCCATGCAGGGAGCAACGGCCCGCCAGGGCGCGTGGTTCCCCTATGGCCGCGCACCACACACACGACTCTGGCCGGGTTCCCCCAGTTTCAATTCTAGGGCGCGGGTCTGACAGGCCTCAGGCCTTCGTCGACAGCACCTGTCCGAGTGCCGCGTCGACCCCGTCCGGGTTCTCCACCACGGACACCGAGCCGCCGGTGGTCTGCGCGATGTCCTGCAGCGCGTCCTTGTCGACCTCGGCACCGATCGCGATGAAGCTGACCGCCAGATCCTTGCCGTGCAGCCGGCTCTTCAGCGCCGCCAGGTCGATCCCGCCGTCCGAGGTGCCGTCGGTGATCACCACGACCCGGTTGATCCGCCCGGCCACGAACCCGTCGTGCGCCGATTCGTAGCAGGCCGCCAGCGAGGTGTAGAGCTGCGAGCCGTCAGAGGTCTTCAGCCCGTCCAGGGAGCGACGCAACGCCTCGCGCTTCTCCGCCACCGGTCCGGTGCCCACCAGCTGCTTGTAGGGCTTGGAGCCGTCCAGGTCGCGCGCGAACTCCCAGAGCCCGAACGACCCGGACACCGATCTGTCGATCTGGCCGCGCACCGCGGCCTTCACCTTGTCGAGCCGGGGTTTCATCGACGTCGACACGTCCGCGAGCACCGTCACGACCTGCCCGCCGCGGTCGGCGGAAGCCCACGCCGACGAGATCTGCTGCGTCGTCACCGCGTCGGCCGCCACCAGGTTCTCGGTCACCGCGGCCCACGACACACCGGGGGAGGGCGACGGGCGGTCCTGAGTGGACGAGACCCGCAAACCACCGGCCGCCAGGATCTTCTCCCGTGCCGGGTCGGTCATGAACTCGCGGAACGCCTGCGCCGCACGCACCTCCGCCTCACCGACCTCGGAGCCGCCCAAGGCGATGTACGGGAAGTCCGCCACCGGCGTCGGCCCGAGCGGAAGCACGCCCACGAGCGGCTTCGACGGCGCTTCCTTGCCGGTGTTGTGCTTGTAGAGGTCCACTTCGGACACCGGCGTGACGCTGAAGCCCGCCGCGTTCACCGTCGCGCTGTCTCCCAGACGCTGCAACGCTTCCCACGTCGTCGCCGGCACCTCGGGCGGAACCGCGGCGGCGAGCTTCGACAGCGCGGCCTTCGACGCCTCTGACCCGAGCGACGAAGCCGTCACCGGCCCCTTGCCGCCCGCCAGCGCGGACTGGATCGCCAGCGCGGAAGCCGTGTTCGTGGCCGGATCGGGCATCGCGACGCTGAACCGTCCCCACGACTGACCGAACTTGCTCCAGTCCGTGGTCTCTGGCAGGTCCGACCAGCGGAAGTCCTTCAGCACGGGCGCGGCCGCCTCGGGCGCCGCGAGCAGCATCGGCGAGGTGCCGACCGACTTCGGTGCCGCCCCGACGAGCTTCGCGTTCAGAGCCGT
Organism: Lentzea sp. NPDC006480; assembly: GCF_040611995.1. Lineage (NCBI taxonomy): Bacteria > Bacillati > Actinomycetota > Actinomycetes > Pseudonocardiales > Pseudonocardiaceae > Lentzea > Lentzea sp. NPDC006480. The sequence goes on along the minus strand of NZ_JBEXPJ010000120.1, from coordinate 5,067 downwards.
CAACCGGTTCGCCCACAACGTCGAGTCGGGCAGCCACGCGTGCGGCCGGCCGCCGAGCTTCCCCGAGTCCCAGGACGTCGTCAGGCCCTCCAGCACCGCGGCCGAGTCCGCCGAGATGACCTCGACGGCGATGCAGTGGTCGTACACAACGGGCCGCGTGGCGCTCCATGCGCGCGCGACATCCGCCACGGACTCGGCAACGCTCGGCGTCGCGGCAACGCGCAGCACCGAGTTGCCCTCACTGCAGTTCTGCGCCAACGCCCTGGCACGACTGTCGAGCACACCACCGGCCCACGACCAAGCGAGCCAGCCGAGGCCGATCAGCACGACGAACACGACGATGAGCACGGGCCACTTGGCGATCCCGCGCCGCACCCTCGCCCGCAGCGCGCGGTGTCGAGACATCGATCCCTCACAACTACTCAGCGGCCCCCGACGACCGCCAATCACGCTAACAGGTGAACTTGGTCAGCGAAGTGAAGTCACTCCATGTATCGACTGGCAAACGAACACGAGCCGTTCTCGCAACGACCGCGCCCGCTCAGCGAACGCCGCCTGCCTCCGAACGTACTCCGCCCGCCCGTCCGGGGTCTCGATCGGCACCGGCGGGTAGCCCAGCCCAGCCAGGTCGTACGGGGAGGCCTGCATGTCGAGTTCGCGCACGTCAGCGGCCAGTTCGAAGCAGTCGGCGACCAGGTCCGACGGCGTCGCGGGCTCCAGCTTGTACGCCCACTTGAAGAGGTCCATGTTCGCGTGCAGGCACCCCGGCTGCTCGTTCGCGACCTGCTCCTCCCGCGTGGGCTGCAGAGTGTTGCGAGGCCGCGCGGGCTGCGTGAAGAACCTGAACGCGTCGAAATGCCCGCACTGGATCCGGCTGGCCTCCACCACGGCGTCCGTCCCGTCGCTGCCGAGCCGAAGCGGCCACGCGTTGTGCCTGACCTCCTCGGGCTGCTGCCGGTAGACCATCGCCCACTCGTGCAGCCCGAAGCACCCGAGCCGTGCCGGCCTGCTCAGCGTCGCCGTGAGCAGGGCTTCCACGAACTCCAGCGTCTTCTCCCGCTGCCGGGTGAAGCTCTCCACGTCGAGCGTGACGCCGTCCGACGTGGCCTTGTAGTGCGGAAACTCCAGGTACTCCGCGGCGTCCTCCAACACGACACCAGGCCCCGGATGCCACCGTTCGAGCCGCACGGGCCGATGGCTGTAGTACGTGAAGAGGAAGTCCATGACGGGGTGCTTCTCACGCCGAAGCTTCCGCTCCTGGTGCGGCCCGGTGAACCGACGCATCCGCGCGACGTGTGCCTCGCGCAACTCGTGCCATTCGGCTCGTTTCAGGACCTCCACGACCGATTACCGTACGCGCATGGCGAAGAGCAATGCCTCCACGGTCGAGGAGTACCTGGCCGAACTGCCTGATGAGCGGCGTGCCGAGGTCAGCGCTGTGCGCGACGTCATTCTCGCCAACCTGCCCGACGGCTACGTCGAGCAGATGGACTGGGGCCTGATCACCTACGCCGTGCCGCTGGAGGTGAGCGGCCCGACGTACAACAAGAAGCCGCTCATGTACGCGGCGCTGGCGGCCCAGAAGAACTATTACGCCGTCTACCTGACCACGGTGATGGAGGAGTTCGAGGAGTCGTTCCGCACCAGGTGGGCCGCCACCGGCAAGAAGCTCGACATGGGCAAGGCCTGCGTCCGCTTCAAACGCTCCGCGGACCTGGCCCTGGACGTCATCGGCGACGAGATCGCCCGCCTGCAGGTCCCGCAGTTCCTCGACTGGCACGAGGAGAACAGGGCTAAAGGGGCGGCACGAGCCCGTTGAACGTCCGCGCGCCGTTGCAGTGCGGGCACTCCCGCCCGTTGTCGACGGTCCGCGGCGCACCCCCGATGATCGCGAGCGTGGGCGCCGCGATGTAGCTCGCCCCTCCGCACAGGTGACACACCGTGCGCGGCTCGGGTGTGACGGCGAAGAGGTCGTCCGGGTCTTCCTCGTCCTCGAAGTCGTCGTCCTCGGCGAACTCGTCCTCGTCGTCCTCACTCATGCCGCACAACTTAGTGGACCGGCTGAGAAGCGCGGGTCAGCGACTCCAGGGATGCCTCCTCGCCGCAATACGCGCACACGACGCGTGGCTCCAGCGCACGCCCACAAGAGTGTTCGTACACCAGCGGGAGGGGCCCCTCGGTCACGTATTGATCGCCCCACTCCTTCAGCATGAGCAGCACGGGATGCAGCGCACGGCCCGCCTCGGTCAGGTGGTACTCGTGCCGCACCGGCTGTGAGGAGTACTGCACCTTCTCCAGCACGCCGGCGCTGACCAGCTTCTTGAGCCGCGCGGCCAGCACATCCCGCGAGGCGCCCGTGTACGCCGCGATCTGGTCGAACCGGGTGTTGCCGAAGAAGACCTCGCGCAACGCCAGCAACGACCAGCGTTCGCCGACGACCTCCAGCGCGTTCGCGATCGAGCAGCTTCGAGGGGCCATGTGACGTCCCTATCAGTGGGTTGGGAAATCAAACCTACCTCCGCGGGGTTGGTTTGAGAAGACAACCTAGGAGGTAGTGATGGACTTCAGCACTGCAACCGTCCTGGTGACCGGTGCCAACCGAGGACTCGGCCGGACGTTCGCCCAGGAGCTCGTGAAGAGGGGCGCGAAGGTCTACGCGGGGGCGCGCAACCCGGCGTCCGTTGTGGACGAAGGCGTCATTCCGGTCCAACTGGACGTGACCGACGACGCGTCGGTGGCAGCCGCGGCCAAGGAACTGGGAGACGTCTCGATCGTCATCAACAACGCCGGCGTGCTCGTCGCGGGCGAGGACGTTGACAGCATCAAGGCAGAATTCGAGGTCAACTTCTTCGGGCTGGTGCGGATGACCGACGCGTTCGCGCCCATTCTGAAAGCCAATGGCGGTGGCACGTTGGTGAACGTGCTGAGCATCCTGTCGTTCATCGGCCGTCCGGACTGGCGGGGCTACGCGGCGTCGAAGGCCGCGGGCTGGTCGCTGACGAAGTCGACGCGGCAAGCCCTGCGAGGACAGGGAACTCACGTCATCGCGGTGCACGCCGGTTTCATCGACACCGACCTGGCCGCCGGTGAGGCCGGACCCAAGCTTGCGCCGGAGGACGTCGTTTCCCAGGTGCTGCAAGCGATTCAGAACGGTGATGACGAAGTGCTCGCGGACGAGCGCACTCGTTCGGTGAAGGCCGCACTGGCCTTTTGAGACGGTCACCCCTGCACAGGAAGGGCCGTCCTGGAACTAGGTGTTCCCCCTGAGCGTCCGGCGTAGGTTTCCGCCGCATCCAACCGCCGCGGAAGCGTTCTCACGCTCGCATCCGCCTGGGGCGCTTAGGGGAACAGCGATGCTCAACAGACGAAGTGTGCTCGCCGCGGGAGGTGTCGCGGCCGGCGTGCTCGGTGTGCCGCAACTGCTCGCGCCTGCCGAGGGTCACGAGGACTCGGCGCACGGTGAGCACGCGAGGACGTTCGTGGAGTCGAAGACCTTCACCGGCGCAAAGCCGGAGATCGTGCCGTGGACACGCGCGATGCCGGTGCCGCCGGTGCTCAAACCGGTGGTGTCCACGGCGAAGCAGGAGATCTACCAGCTCTCGATCGAACGAACGACGGCGGAGATCCTGCCCGGGCTGACGTCGCCGGTCATGGGCTTCGGCGGTCAGTTCGTCGGCCCGACCATCAGGGCGAAGACGGGCCGCAAGACGCTGATCCTGTTCCACAACAAGATGGACGAGGCCGCCAACGTCCACCTGCACGGCGGCCACGTCGCTCCCGAGCACGACGGCCACCCGAAGGACGTGATCGAACCGGGCCGCACCCGCCTCTACCTCTACCCGAACTCCCAGCAGGGCACGACCCTCTGGTACCACGACCACAGCCACGGCACCGAAGCCGCGCACGTCTACTTGGGACTGCACGGCGCCTACGTGATCGAGGACGACTCCGAACGCGCGCTGAACCTGCCCTCCGGCGCCTACGACATCCCGATCCTGTTGCGGGACATCCAGTTCGACGACAGCGGCAACATCGTGGTCTTCGACGACCCGTCCAAACGCACGGTGGTGCTCGCCAACGGTGTCCCGCAGCCCTACTTCGAGGTCGCCGCCCGCAAGTACCGGTTCCGCCTGGTCAACTCCGCCAACCAGCGCGTCTTCCACCTCAAGCTGACCGGCGACAAGTTCACCCGCATCGGCTCCGACGGCGGCCTGCTCGCCGACACACTGGAACAGGAGGAGCTCGTCCTCTCCTCGGCCGAACGCTCCGACATCGTCATCGACTTCTCGAAGTACCCGGTGGGATCGCACGTCGTGCTCACCGACTCGGTGGCAGGCGAGATCCTCCGCTTCGACGTGGTCCGCCGCGCCTCCGACTCCAGCCGCGTGCCCGCGAAGCTGCGCCCGTTGCCCGCGATGCCTTACTCCACAGTGGACCGCGTGGTCGACCTGGCGTTCTTCTTCAAGCCCAACGACCGCCCGGACGGCACGATCAACGGCAAGGTCTTCGACATGGACCGCGTCGACTTCACGATCAAACGCGGCACCACCGAGACGTGGCTGATCAAGAGCTCCGACCCGACCGGCGTCAAGCACAACTTCCACCTGCACCTGGTCCAGTTCCGCGTGCTGGAGCGCAACGGCGGCCCGCCCCTGCCCGGCGACGCGGGCCTCAAGGACACGATCCCGATCACCGCCGGCGACACGGTGAAGGTGCAGGCCACGTTCACCGGCTACACCGGCCGCTACGTCTACCACTGCCACTTCCTCGAACACTCGTGGATCGGCATGATGGCGCAGCTCGAAATCGTCCCCTAGTGCCGAAGTTCCCACACCACGTCGACTCCGACGCGGTTGCCGATCGCGGGCTCGCGCGGCGATGTGCGGCGGTCGATCTCGGTGAACCCGAGGCGCCGCTTTCGCGAGGTGGGCAGGGCCCCGCCCTCCTCGGGGGCAGACCGGCCAATTAGGTCAGCCTATTCGCGAAATGGCCGTGTCAAGCCACCTCTGGGCGATCTGTGGACAACTCGCGGATGCCGCGGCAGTTGTCCACAGATCGCCGAGCGGG
>NZ_JBEXPJ010000119.1:0-26767 GCF_040611995.1 Lentzea sp. NPDC006480 | reverse complement strand
GAAGTAGTGGTTGTAGGCCCAGATCGCGGCGAAGAGCAGGACCAGGAAGAAGAAGGCGCGCCAGAAGAGCTTAGCTCATGCGGCAGGGCCTTCTCGAACCCCGAGAGTCCGGTCATTTCAATGAGCTCGTCGGCACGCCTGCCCGCCTCGGCCGGGTTCATGCCGCGCATCTCGGCCTGCAGCAGGATGTTCTTCCTGGCCGAACGCCACTCGAGCAACGCCGCCCGCTGGAACACGAAGCCGATGTCGTGCCGCGGCCCGCGCACCGGCTCGCCCAGCAACGTCACCGAGCCCGCGGATGGCTTCAGCAGCCCGGAAACCAGCTTCAGCAGCGTCGACTTGCCGCACCCCGACGGCCCGACGATGGACACGAACTCGCCGGGCGCGACGTCGAGCGAGACCTGTTCGATCGCGGTGACCTCCGTGCGCTTCGAGTGGAAGCGCACGGCGACGTTGTCGATCTCGACGGCGGAGGTGACTGTCACATCAGTGGTCATCCCTGCTGTGCTCATCCTTTCGGGGCAACGCTTTCTTCCCAGTACGCCGACGGTTCCGAAGCCTGCTTGATGATGCCGGTCTTCTGGAACGTGTCGATGGTCTTCTTCCAGTCGTCCGCGGTGTTGACGCCCGGCGCCTTGCCCTTCGTGGCATCGGTGTGCAGCAACGTCAAAGTCGTCCTGAACTGCTCCAGCACGACGGTCGGCGACGGCAGCTGCTCGGCGGCGCCCTTCATCGACTCGGCCGCGGCGTCCGGCGCCTTCTCCGCGGCGGTCCAGGCCTCCTGGGTGGCCGCGACCATCTTCTTCACCAGCTCGGGATCCTTCTGCAGCATGGACTTGCTGGTGAGCAGCCCATTGCTGAAGTAGTTCAACCCGAACTCGGAGAACCGCAGGTAGCCGACGTCCTTGCCGGCCTTCTCCTTGATCGTCGGCCCCTGGTCGGACGCGAAGCCCAGCAACACGTCCGTGCGCCCGGAGATGACCGCGGCCATCTTGCCCGAGGGGTCGATGTTCTGGATGGAGACGTCGGACTCCTGCATGCCGTTCTGCTTGAGGAACGCGGGGAACGTCTTGGTCAGCGCGTCGCCCGCCGTCGTCGCGACGGACTTGCCCTTGAGGTCCTCGGGCTTCTTGATGTTCTTCTCGGAGAAGAACTGCACGGACGCGGGCGTCGTCTGCAGGAACACGCCGATGCTCTTCACCGGCACGCCCGTCTCGACCGCGGTGGCGAGCGAGGACGTGTCGGCCCAGCCGAAGTCCGTCTGGCCCGCGCCCGTCGCCTGCACCGTCTTGCCGGAACCCTGGCCCGCCTGGATCTTCAGCTTGATGCCGTGCTTCTCGTAGATGCCCTGCTTGAGCCCGTAGTAGAACGGCGCGTGCTCGCCGTACGGGTACCAGTTGAGCGTCAGCGTGACCTCTTTGGCCTCACCGGGTTGTGCCGTGTTGCCGCCGCCTCCACCGCACGCGGCGATCAGCACCATCGCGGGGAGAAGGCCTGCGAGCAGCTTCTTCATGATCCGCCTTTCGCGAGAAGGGTTGTGACGGCGGCGCCACGCCTGCTGGAGTGCCACGGCAGCATCAGCTGTTCGGCGAGGTCGAGCAGGAGGAAGAGGAGGATGCCGACCACGGAGATGACGATCAGGCCGGCGAACAGCATCGGGGTGTCCATGTTGCCGTTGGCCTGCAGGATCACGTACCCGAGGCCTTCGTTGGAGCCGACGAACTCGCCGACCACGGCACCGGTGACCGCGAGCGTGATGGCGACCTTGAGGCCCGCGAACAGATGCGGCAGCGCGGCCGGGAAGCGGATCTTCGCGAACGTCTTGACCGGGCCGCCGCCCATCGTGGCCGCGAGTTCGAGCATCTCGGCGTCGACCGACTTGAGGCCGGTCACCGTGGAGATCACGACCGGGAAGAACGCCATCAGCACGGCCACGATCACCTTGGGCTCGAAGCCGAAGCCGAGCCACACCACGAACAGCGGCGCGATGGCGATCTTGGGGATGACCTGCGCGAACAGCAGCAGCGGGTACGCCGTGCTCTCGATGGTCCTCGAGTAGACCATCGCGACGGCCATGAGAACGCCGAGGACGCCCGCGATGACGAAGCCCAGGATCGTCTCGTAGGTGGTCACCCACGTGTGACCCCAGAGGTAGGACCACTTGTCGACCAGCAGGTCGAAGGTCTTGCCCGGCGACGGCACGAGATAGGCCTCGACCAGGCCGGTGACGGTGATGAGGTGCCAGATCACGAGGCAGGCGGCGAGCAGCGCGGCCGGACGCCACAATCGCTCGGCAACACCACGCCAGCGGTCCCCCGAAACCGGTTTCACGAAGCTCCCTAGGTCGGAAAGCGCTTTCCCGTACGCTATGTCCGGTCCACTGACCGGTCAAGATGGAGGATCGATCAAGCTGGACCAGACCACCTGCGAAGGTCATCCGACCATTTGTTGTCCATTCAAGGACTCGCGTCAGGGCACCGGCGCGTACGGGTTGCCCGCGTGGTCGCGGCCGCGCGCGAGGTAGATCTTGTGCTCGCCGGGCTTCAGGAAGCGGACGGTCGTCGGCATGTACCGCATGGTGTAGCCACAGCGCCGCGACGTGCTGCGGTTCGGCGGGCTGCCGTGCACCAGCATCGCCGAGTGGATGCTGCACGCGCCGCGTTCCAGTTCCACGTCGACCGCTTGCGACTCGTCGACCGAGGTTTCCTGGTTGAAGAACGAGTCGTCGTTGCCCACGTGCGAGACGGGCGCGAGGTGGCTGCCGGGGATCACGCGCAGGCAGCCGTTCTCGGTGGCGCTGGGGTCGATGGCCAGCCAGACGGTGATCGCGTCGCCCGCGGGCGCGATGGTGTCGCGCCAGAAGTGCGCGTCCTGGTGCCACGGCACGGGTTTGCCGTCGCCGGCCGGCTTGCAGATGAAGTGGGACGAGAAGAGGGCGATGTCCGGGCCGATCAGCGACTCGACGAGGTCCAGCACGTCCGGGTCCAGCAGCCACTCGAACAGCGCCGGGTCGGTCAGGTGCGGCACGTCCATGTGCTCGGGGCGCCGGCCTTCCGGCAGGGCGGCCAGCTTGGCCTCGAAATGGGCTGCCAGGGCCTCGAACTTCGAAGGGGCCAGCAGGCGGCCGTGCGTCTCGTAGCCGTCGGTCTGGAACATCGCGTCACCTCACGAGTAGGCCGGTCTCCTTGTCGTAGCGCAGAACGCGGGCGGCGGGGGCGTCCACGGTCACCGTCGTGCCCACAGGAGGCTCGTCGTCCTCTGGCACGATGTAGCCGATCTGGTCCTCGCCGCAGTCCAGCGTCACCAGCGACGTGACGCCGAGGTTCTCCACAATGGACACCGAACCGGTGAACAAGCCCTCGGAGGCAGGTGCCAGGTACTCGGGCCGAACGCCGATGATGACGTCCTCGCGCGGCACCAGGTTCATCGGAGTCGAGCCGATGAAGTTCGCCACGAACGTGTCCGCCGGCCGTTGGAACACCTCGCGCGGCGTGCCGAGCTGGCGGATCCGGCCCGCGTCCATCACCGCGATCCGGTCGGCCAACGCCAGTGCCTCGGCCTGGTCGTGCGTCACGAACACAGTCGTCAAAGCAAGTTCTCGTTGCAGCTTCTTCAGGAACGTCCGAGCTTCCAAGCGCAGCCGAGCGTCCAGATTGGACAACGGCTCGTCGAGCAGCAGCACCTCGGCCGAAGCCGCGACCGCACGAGCGAGTGCCGCCCGTTGCTGCTGACCGCCGGAAAGCTGCCCAGGTCGGCGGTCCAGCAACGCGCCCAGCGACAGCCCGCCGGCGGTCCTGACCGCAGTCTCCTGCTGCACGGCCTTCGCGACACCCCGCACCCGCAAGGGATAGGCGATGTTCTCGGCGACCGTCATGTGCGGGAACAACGCGTAGTCCTGGAAGACCATCGCGACCCGGCGATCACCGGGCGGCAGCCGCGTGACGTCCCGCGAGCCGATCGAGACCGCGCCGGAGGAGGCGCCTTCCAAACCGGCGATGGTGCGCAGCAAAGTCGTTTTGCCGCAGCCGGAGGGACCCAGCAGGGCGAACAGCTCGCCGTCGGAGATCGAGAGGTCCAGCGCGTCCACCGCCCGCACCCCGTTGGGGTAGACGGTGGACAGACCCTCCACAGTGATGCCCGCCATCAGCTCTTGATGCCTCCGTGGAATCGGAACCCGTACCGCTTGCTCACGAACAGGTACAGCACGACCACCGGGATCGAGTACAGCAGCGAGAACACCGGGATCACCGTCAGGTTGGCGCTGCCGCCCTCGTCGTACAGGGTGCGCAGCAGCACCGCCGCCGGCTGCTGGCCGACGTCGCGCAGCAGCAGGAACGGCAGCAGGAAGTTGCCCCACGCGTTGACGAACGCCCACACGAAGATCGTCGCGACACCGGGCCGCGCGACCGGCAGCACGACGTGGCCGAGCACCTGCCACGGCGAGGCGCCGAAGACTCGTGCCGACTCCTCGTACGAGCGCGGCACGGCGTCCACGAAGTCCTTCAGGATGAAGATGGCGGCCGGGAGCATGCCGCCCGCGATCACCAGCGCCGTCCCGAACTGCGAGTTGATCAGGCCGAGCTGCAGCATCATCACGAAGATCGGCACCATCGCGGCAGTGCCGGTCACGACCGAAGAGAGCAGCAAAAGCAGATACAGCAACAGGTCCCGGCCCGGAATCCGCACGCGCGACAACGCGTAGGCCGCCAGCGACGCCAGCACCGTCGTCACCACCGTGGCGATCACGCACAGGATCAGCGAGTTCACCAGCGACGACAACGTGTACGGGTGCGCGAAGGTCGCGGACACGTTCGAGAAAGTCCAGTCCGGCCAGCGCAGGCCGAGACCGGGCTTCGAGTCGAACGGCGCCGAAGCCAGCCACAGCATCGGCACCGCGAAGAACGCCAGCACCACCGTGATCAGCACGTAGAAGCCGATCCGCCGCACAATCCACAGAGGACTCATGCCCGCCTCCGCAGCAACCTCAAGTACACCAGGGCGATCACCAGGTTGCCGACGAGCAGCAGCATCGACATCGCGGACGCGTACCCGAGCTGCCCACCCTCCAGCGCCTGCCGGTAGATCAGCACCGGCAGCACCTCGGACCGGTGGTTCGGCCCGCCGGACGTCAGCAGGAACGGCGTGAAGTCGTTGGCCGTCCACAGGCTGATCAGCAGGGTGTTGGTCAGCACGTGCCCGCGGATGTGCGGGAACACGACGTCCCGCACGGTCTGCCAGCCCGACGCCCCCACCAGCCGCGCGGTTTCGAGCTGCGACGGCGGCACCGCGGCCAGCGCGGACGTGTAGAGCAGCATGGAGAACGCCGTGCCGCGCCAGATGTTGAAGATGATCAGGCTGGTCATCGGGTACTGGACCAGCCACGACGTCTCCGGCGAGCCGAGCAGCAGGCCCAGCGTGCCGGTGTCGCGGCTCAGCACCGCGAACCACAGGAACGCCACGACCGTGCTCGGCAGGATCCACGACAGCAGGACCAGGCCCTCGGTCGTGCGCCGCAGCCACGGGCTCACCGAGCGGAGCAGCCACGCCAGCGCGAAGCCGAGCAGGTTCTGCCCGACCACGGCCGAGAACAGCACGAACAACGCCGTCAGCCACAGCGAGTTGGTGAACAGCGGGTCGCGGACCGCCTCGACCACGTTGTCCAGCCCGACGACCTGCGGGCTGGCCGCCGCGGGCCCGGTGAGCTGGTAGTTCGTGATGCCGATGTACAGGGTCCAGAGCGCCGGGAACACCAGGAAGACGCCGATCAGCAGCAACGCGGGCGCCACAAACCCAACGGCCTTCCGCACCCCCAACCCGGCGCTATCCATCCCGCCGCCCGCTCCCAGGCCGCGCACAAGGTCCACGAACGGCTCTTTCATGGACGCCAGGTCCACGAAAGAGCCGTTCATGGACCTTGCTCATGCCGTTAGCCAACGTTCTCCTCGCCTACCGCCTTCACCAGAGCGGCCCGATAGGCCTGCGCCGCCTCGTCCGGGCTCTTGCCGGACACCACGTCCGCCGTCGCCTGCTGCAGCGCGGCCGACACCTTGGGGTAGTTGGCGAGACCAGGCCGGTAGCGGGTGATCGGCAGGACCTTCTCCGCGATGAACGTCAGCATCGGGTCGCCCTTGAGCACCTGGTCGTTGACGTCCTGCCGCTGGGTGAGCTGGGCGGTGCCGGCCAGCGACTCCTTCACGGCCTCGGCGGAGTTGAGGAACTGCATGAACTCCCACGCCTGCTTGGGGTACTTGGTGTTCGGGTTGATCACCCGCACGCCACCGCCGGACATGCTCACGAAGTCCTGCCCGCCAACACCGGCCTTGGACTGCTTGGCCGGCACCAGAGCCCAGCCCACGGCCGTGTCGCGGTCGGCCATCTTGGCGACGCCGTTCTTGGGCTCCACCACGGAACGCCAGAAGTAGTCGCTCTCCATCAGGACGCCGATCTTGTTCTCGCTGAACAGCTGGAACGACCGCTGCCGTCCGTTGGCCTCCTGCTGCAGCACGGGATCGCCGAGCCCGCCGCCGTAAACCTTCTGGTACAGCCCCAGAACGTCCTTGACGTTGGCCGAATCCCCTTGCCACTTCCCGTTGTCGTAGATGGGCTTGCCGGTGCCGACCAACGCGGGCAGCACGCCCTGCATCGTCGTCGCCTCACCCATCGCGGTCCCGGCGTTGAGCTGCAGTGGCGTGACACCGGGCAAGGACTTCAGGCGAGCCCCTGCGTCCAGCACGTCCTGCCAGGAGCGAGGCTGCCAGTCCGCGGGCAACCCGGCCTGCGCGAACAGCTTCTTGTTGAAGAACAGCACCCGGCCATCGGTGCCCATCGGCACGCCGTACCGCTTGCCGTCGAACTCGCCCAGCCCCTGCACGGCCTTGGGGATCTTGTCCCAGCCGTCCCAGGAGGTGTCACCGACCACGTCCGCAAGTGGCTTGATCCCGCCGGACTGCGCGAACTCGCCGAGCCAGATGCCGTCGATCTCGATGATGTCGCCACCACCGCCGGTCTTGAGGTCCAAAGCCACCTTGGTCTTGAAGTCCTCGTCGCCGGTGCCGTTCTGCTCGAACTTGATCGTCGCCGTGACGCCCTTCGCCTTCTGCTGCTCGGTGAACTTCGGGATCACCCAGTTCTGCAACCAGTTGGCGCCGCGCGCGTTCTTGCCGCCCTGCGCCGCGTTGGCGACGATCGTCAGCGTGATCTCCTTGGCGTCGGCGTTGCGCGCCTGATCACCCTCCTGCGTCTGCCCGAGGCAGCCTGCGACCAGACCGCACACCGCCAGCAGCCCGAACATCTTCGTCCGCCGCATCCGTGATCTCCCCACCCAGAGGACCCGCTGGTACGTCAACCACCAACCTGGCACTGGATCACCAAAGCCACAAGCTCTCAGCGCCCTCTCAGTGGGCGGCTGGAAGGCTGCCGCGCGGAGGGGGTAGATCAACATGCAACTGCTCATGACGGCCGTCCTGGCCGCGTCAACACTGGTGTCACCGCAGGTCACCGGACCGTTTCCGGTCGGCACGACAGACGTTCACCTGGTCGATCCCACCCGGCTCGACCCGTTCCAACCGTCAAAGAACCGGGAACTGATGGTCACCGTCAGCTACCCGGCCCACCGCCACGGCCCAAGCGCACCGATGCTCACGGAAGGCCTCGCCAAAGCCGCCGACCCGATCATCTCCAGCCCGGCGTTCCTCGACGTTCCGGCTGGGACGGTCGACTGGCACAGGACGCTCCGACAGGCCCGCGTGGACGCTCCACCGATCAGGAACAAGTGGCCGGTCGTGCTGTTCTCCCCGGCTCTGCAGGCACCGCGCGAGTTCTACACCAGCACCGCGGACGACCTGGCGAGCCGCGGCTACGTCGTGGTCACCGTCTCGCACACGCACGAGGCGATCGCCGTGGAGTTCCCCGGCAACCGCATCGAGTACGGCGGCGTCGACGCCAGCCCGGAAACGATGCAGAAGGTCATCGACACACGGGTCGCGGACATGCGGTTCGTGCTCGACCAGCTGCCGAAGCTCACCAAGAACGCCGACCTCGGCCGAATCGGCATCGCCGGGCACTCCATCGGCGGTTACACGGCGGGCGAGACGATGGTGCACGACCGCAGGTTCGACGCGGGCATCAACATCGACGGCGGCATGGAGCACACCGGTGACGGCGGCCCGTACTCGCCCGGCCGAGTCGTGACCGAGGGGCTCGACCGGCCGTTCCTGCTGTTCGGCGGCGACGACGGCACCAGAGAGCTCTCACACGTCGACACGAGCGTCACGCGCACTTGGGCCGAGTTCTGGCCCAACCAGCGCGGGTGGAAGCGGGACGTGCACCTCGACAACGGCGCGCACTTCGGTTTCAGCGACCTGCAGTGGGCCGTGCCGCAGATCCGGCAGGTCACGCCGGAACACCGCGAGAGTCTCATTGGGACGATCGATCCGGAGGACGCGCTGCGGGCCCAGCACGACTACGTGGCCGCGTTCTTCGACCTCCACCTCAAGCACCGGAGCACCACCCTGTTCGACCGGCCGTGCCATCCCGGTGTCCGTCTGGTGGACTGACGCACAGCGGGCTCACAGGCACCGGCGGTATGGTCCGGTCCGATGTCTGTCGAGTTCAACGTCCTCGGACCCCTGCAGGTCCGCGTGGACGGCCGGGAGCTCGCGCTCGGCGGGTTCACCCGCCGGGCCGCGCTCGGGTTCCTGCTGCTCAACGCCGGCAGGGTGGTCTCGATCAGCGAGCTCACCGAGGCGTTGTGGCCGGACGGGCATCCGCCCACAGCACGCGGGATTCTGCTCAACGTCGTGTCGGCGCTGCGGAAAGCGGAGCTCGACCTCGTCACCCGCAAGCCCGGCTACCTGTTGCGCGCGGAACCGGATCGCGTTGACCTGTACCGGTTCCGCGCCGCGACCGTCCGCGCGGCGACTGCGCCCGGCCCGGAGCAGAAGGCCACGATCCTCAGGGACGCCTTGGCGTTGTGGCGTGGCCCGGTGCTCGCGGACCTGGTGGCGGACGGCGTCACGTGGCCCGCGCTCGTCGAGATCGAGCAGCTGCGCGACATCACCGTCGAGGACAGGTTCGACGCCGAGCTGGCATCGGGCAAACACCGCGAGGTGATCGCGGAACTCGAAGCGCTGGTGCGTGATCACCCGCTCCGAGAACGTTTGCAGGGCCAGCTGATGCTCGCCCTCTACCGCTCCGGGAGGCAGGCCGACGCGCTCGCGGCCTTCCGCGCGGCACGCGAGAAGTTCGCGGCGGAACTGGGCATCGACCCCGGCCGCGACCTGGTGACCCTCGAACAAGCGATCCTCACGCAGGACCCGTCGCTCGCGCTCACCGCCGCCCACCACCCGCTTGTGCTGGAACGCAAGAAGGTCAGCGTCCTCGTCACCCGACTCGAACTACCGGGCACCGGCGAAGCCGCGGACGAACTGCTGGAAACCACGGTCGCCGCGATCACCGAGAAGGTCGAGGACCTCGGCGGCGTCATCGTCACGACGCTCGGATCGACGGTGTGCGCCGCGTTCGGCGCCCCGGCCAACCGCGAGGACGACGCGGCACGCGCCGTCCGGGCAGCCTTCGAGATCGCCGGCGAACATCCTGCCGCCGCAGCGGTGTGCACGGGTCCGGCGCTCGTCACGTCCGGCGACAAGCTCGAAGTCGGCGGCACCCTGCTCGACGCGGGACTCCGCCAGGTCGCCCGGACCGCTGTGGGCGAGGTGAGGACCTGCCCGACGACGGACCGCACGCTCACCCCTGCGGGCGACGACACCCCGTTCGTCGGCCGGTCGAGCGAGCTGGCCCGGGTGTGCGAGGCGTTCGAGCAGGTCCAGCGCGCGAGACGACCGCGGCTGATCACGCTGGTCGGCGAGCCCGGCACCGGGAAGTCCCGCCTCACCAGGGAGTTCGCCGCCGGGCGACGGACCCTGACCGGCCGCACTCCCCCGTTCGGCCGCGACGACGTGTTCGCCCCGCTCGCGCAGATCGTCCGCGGCCACGCCGGAATCCTCGACTCCGACGCTCCTGAGATCGTCACCGGCAAGATCAAGGCGATCAGCGACGACCCGTGGCTCGTCACGCAGCTGTGCGCGCTCCTGGGCGTGACTCCGCAAGGCAGCGACGCGCTGATGGCGTGGCGCAGGCTGGTCGAGCAGATCGCGGCCGAACCGCTCGTGCTGATCGTCGAGGACCTGCACTGGGCCGACGACCTGCTGCTGGACCACCTGCACGGCCTGCCGGACACCGCCGACGACGTGCCACTCCTCATCCTCGCCACGGCACGACCGGAACTGCTGGAACGCCGTCCGGCCTGGGGTGAGGTCGTCCCGCTGGACGCGCTGTCCGAAGAGGACACCGCCCTGCTGCTCAAGATGCTGACCACGCGCCACGACGTGACAGCCGACCTCTCCGAGCTGCTGCAACGCTCCGCGGGCAACCCGTTGTTCGCAGGCGAATACGTGCGCATGCTCCGCGACGGCGACCAGGACACGTTGCCCGACACGGTGCAGTCGGTCATCAGCGCGCGACTCGACTCGTTGCCACCGCTGGAAAAAGTCATCCTGCAGGACGCGGCCGTGCTGGGCCCGACGGTGTGGCCGGGCGCGGTGGCCGCCGTCGCCGAACGCGAGGTCGAAGAAGTCGCACGCTGCCTGGAAATGCTGCGGCAAAGGGACTTCCTCAAGCGCAGCGCCACCAGCAACGTCGTCGGCGAGGCCGAGTACACGTTCAGCCACGTGCTGGTGCGCGACGTCGCCTACGACCGGGTTCCTCGCACCACCAAGGCCATGAAGCACTACCACGCGGCGGAGTGGCTCAAAGCGCTGCCGCTGGAGCACGTTCCACTGCTGGCACACCACTTCCAGCAGGCCGTGTGGCTCGCCGAAGCCGCCGGACGGCCGTGCGACATCCTCGGCCGGAAAGCCCGCGAGGCCCTCACCGAGGCAGGCAACAAGGCGACCGGACTCGCCGCGACAGGCACCGCGGTGCGCTCGTACCAGGCCGCGCTCGCGGTGTGCCCGCCCGGACACGAGGACCGCGCCAAGCTGCTGACGTTGCTCGGCTCGGCCCTGGCGTGGGACAGCAAGGGCACCGAGGAGCTCGCTGAGGCTGTCGAGCTCCACCTGGCCGGAGACGACTTCGCCGGTGCCGCGGAGGCGTCGGCGGCAGCGTGGCGGGCCTGCTTCCACCGCGGCGACCACCAGGAGGCCCGCCGCCACCTCGACCACACGCTGGAGTTCCTCGGCAGAGCAGAGCCCGGCGAGCGGGTGTTCGGCGTCCTGGCGCACGCCGCCCACTCATTGACGCTGGCGGGCAGGGCCGACGAGGCGATCACCACGGCACGGGCGGCGCTCGTCGGCGCGACCGGGTCCGATCGGGCGGTCGCGCTGGAGACGCTGGGCCTCGCCAAGGTGAAGAAGGGCGACGCCACCGGGATCGACGACATCCGCCAGGCCATCGCGGAACGACGCAAGGCCGGGCTGTCCTACAGCCTCGGCTTGATCAACCTCGGCACCGCCTACGCCACCCTAGGCGACGCCCGCGCGCGCAAGGCCGCCCGCGCCGAGTCACGGGTGGCAGGGCTGCGGCACGGCGACAAGTTCGCGCTGTCGTTCCTCGACTCGTCGCGCTACGTCGAGCTGTTCTGGGAAGGCCGCTACGACGAGGCCCTGCAGAACCTCGACGAGGCCATCGGGAACGCACCCAGCCAGCCCTATCTCTACTCCATCCGCGCCCGCATCAAACTCCTCGTCGGTGACCACGACGGCGCCCGCGAAGACGCCGCCACCGCACTCGACCACGCCAGGACGAAAGCGCATCCGGGCGAACTTCAGCATCCACTCGTGCTGCGAGCCCGGATCGCGTTGCTCGACGGCGAAAAGCCGGACGTCGACGAGTTGCTCACGCTGCTGCCGGGCGCGCAGATCACCGGCCCGATCGGCGCCGGCCTGCCGATCGTGCTCGCCGCCGCAGGTCACGGCCCCGAATGCCTCGCCACACTCTCGTGGTCACGCTGGAAGGACGCTGCCGTCGCGTACCTCCGCGGAAATCGAGAAGAAGCTTGCCGGACATATCGGGAGATCGGCTCGATCCCGGACGCTGACGAGGCACGATGAGTCGCCAGTTATCGCTCGGAAATAGCGTCCGGGTGTGTCCGCCATCCCGCGTTACTACCAGGCCAAGACCAAGCTGCTCGACCTGCTGAGCGAGCTGCCCGACAACACCCCGTTCCCGCCGGAACGCGAGCTCGCCGAGCTGTTCGGCATGTCCCGCACCACGATCCGCAAAGCGCTGGACGAGCTCGTGCTCGAGGGCAAGCTCATCCGCAAGGCCGGCCGGCAGGGCACGGCCGTCGCGCCCCGCAAGCAGGTCCACCGGATGAGCCTGGACGCCCTCGTCCAGGACCTCGCCACCCGCGAGCAGATCGTGGTGCGGACCATCGGCGCGCAGGACGTGATCAACGTCGAGTCCGTGCTCGTCCGAGGGGACGAGCCGATCGGCGTCAGATCGACGTACCTGCGCGCCTCCCAGTTCCCCGGACTAGCCGAGAACTACGACCGCAGTGCGCCGCTGCGGAAGTTCCTCGCGGACAGGTACAAGGTCCGGTTCGGTGAGCTGCATCCGTGGTGCACCACCGCGTTGGCCACGCCGCGCATCGCCGGGATGCTCGACATCAGGCCCGCCACCCCGGTGCTGTCGATCGCGTGGATGGCCCACGACTTCCGCGGTGTTCCGATCGAACGGTCGTGGGTCGTCCTGCGGGGTGATCGCGCGCACCTCACGATGCACCTGCCGCGGGCCGAGCACGTCGTCCGCCGGTCGACCGCCTGAGACGGCGGCTCAGGCGGGCTTCCTCGGTCATGGTTCAAGCGTGCCATCCAGGCGCGGAGGAGTCCCGTGTTGGGCTAGACCAGCAACTTCGAGGGATCGCACCAGATTCCGGGCGTTAGCGTCGTGGGTGACTCGCAGTGGGAGGCACCGTGCCCAATTTCAACGGGACCGAGCACACCCGGCGCCGCATGTGGTTCCTCGATCAGCTCGACCCCGGCAATCCCAGCCACCACGTCACGCTGATCACCACCCCTGCCGTCATCAGCGTGCCGGACACCCTCCTGGTCCGGTTCGACGACGACGGGCGGCCCGTCCCCGGTGGGCCGCCCGTCGTCACGCGAACATTGCGGACTTCCGCTGTCAGGGCAGCGGTTCGCGCCGAGATCACCGAGCCGTTCGACCTTCGCGCTGGGCCTCTGGTGCGGGCTCTGGAGATCAACTCGTCACTGCTCGTGCTGACCATGCACGGGATTCTCGGCGACATCCGCGTGCTGGAGTCCGTGCTCGGCGGAGCAATGCCTGCCGCACCAACAGGTTCACCCGGCTACTGGCGGAAGCAGCTGCGGGATCTGCCGACGCTGGAGCTGCCGACGGATCGCCCGCGGCCGCCGTTGCACAAGCCCGAGGCCGGGGTCGTGCCGTGGTCGGTCGACGTCGACTCCGACGCGTTGCTGGCGGCTTTGCAAGTGGTTCTGAGTCGGTACACGCGTTCTGCGGACGTGCCCATCGGCGTGGTGGTCTCCGACGAACTCGTTGTGCTGCGCGGAGATCTGTCCGGCGACCCGACGTTCGGGGAGCTGTGCGGGTTGACCGCGGAACTGCTCGCGACGGCGTCCTCACAGCTCGTCGAGTTCGACCAGGTCGTGGATCTCCTCGCGCCTGAACGCGATCTGTCCCGGCATCCGCTCGTGCAGGTGCGGGTGGACCTGCGACCGCGCCGGGACCTCTACGACCCCGAGATCGCGTTCACCAGCTTCGACATCGAGATCCAGAACGGGCGGGTGCTCTACAACCGGGCGCTGTTCGACCGACCGCGGATCGCCCGGTTCCTCACCCACCTTTCGCGCGTGCTGAACGCGCCGAACGACGAGCGCCTGTCCCGGATCTCGATGATCAACCAGGACGAGGCCGCGCTGCTGGAGCAGTGGAACTCGACCTCCGAGTACCTGCCGGACGTGAGCATTCCCGACCTGTTCGCCGAGCAGGTGCTGACGACACCGGACGGCGTCGCGGTCGAGCACGGCACCCACAAGATGACCTACGTTGAACTCGATCGGCGCTCCAACCAGCTCGCGCATCTGGTGCGGTCGAGGACGAAACCCGGCGATCTGGTCGGGCTGTGCCTGGACCGCGGCGCCGACCTGATCGTGTCGATTCTCGGCGTGCTGAAGGCCGGTGCGGCGTACGTGCCGATCGACCCAGAGCACCCGCTCGACCGGATCCAGTTCCTGGTCGACGACGCCCAGCTCGACGTGGTGGTGAGCAACAACCGGGTGCTGTTCCACCGTCCACTGTGTCCGTCCGATGCCGACGCTTTCCCGGACACCGCGGTGGAACGGGTGGAACCCGGCCCGGCGTACATGATCTGCACGTCCGGCTCGACCGGGCGGCCCAAGGGCGTGCTGATGCCGTCCAGGTGCGTGGTGAACCTGGTGCGGTGGCAGGAGAGGACCCTCGAACGGGAGCCGGACAGCCGCACCGCCCAGTTCACCACCCCGACGTTCGACGTGTCGGTGCAGGAGATCTTCTCGGCGCTGCTGTTCGGCGGCACCCTGGTGATCCCGTCAGACGAGGTTCGCCGGGACCCGGCCGCGTTCGCCGCCTGGCTCGACGGCCAGAGAATCACCCGGCTGTTCGTGCCGGACTCGGTGCTGCGGGCGGTGCTCGACGAGGAACCGTCGTTCGCCTCCATGCGGCACATCTCGCAGGCCGGCGAACCGCTGACACTGGACGTCCGGCTGCGCAACTTCTGCGCGCTGCGGCCATGGCTGCGCGTGCACAACCACTACGGCCCTGCCGAGTCACACGTGATCACGTCGTACTCGCTGCCCGCCGACGTGCTGGACTGGCCTGCCTCCGCACCGATCGGCCGCCCGATCGACAACACCCGCGTCCACCTGCTCGACGTGAACCTGCGGCCGGCCGCGATCGGTGTCGTGGGCCAGCTGTGCGTGTCGGGTGCGGGACTCGGCCAGGGCTATCACGGACGGCCGGAGCTGACCGCGCGGAAGTTCGTGCGGAACCGGACCGGCGAGGTCATGTACCTGACCGGCGACCTCGCGTCGTGGCGCGACGACGGCCAGCTGCAGTTCCACGGCCGCGCCGACGACCAGGTGAAGATCCGCGGCGTGCGGGTCGAGCCCGGCGAGGTCGAGGCCGTGCTGAACGCCCACCCGGCCGTGACCCGAGCCGTGGTCGTGGTGCGGGACAAGCAACTCATCGCCTACGTCGTCGGCGAAAGCGATCTGCGTCAGTACTGCGCCTCTCAGCTGCCGATCCAGCTCGTGCCCAGCGTTTTCGTGCCGCTGCGGGAGTTCCCGCTGCTGGCGAACGGCAAGATCGACCGCCGCGCGCTGCCCGCTCCGGCTCTCCGCTCACCGCACGTCCGTCCACGCACGACCGAGGAAGCCGCGCTGTGTCAGGTGTTCGCGGACGTGCTCGGCATCGACGACGTGGGCGCGACCGACGACTTCTTCGCCCTGGGCGGCCATTCCCTGATCGCCACGCGCGTGATCACCCGTGTCCGCGCGGAGCTCGGCGTCGAGCTGCCGCTGTCGGCGTTGTTCCACCACCGCACGCCGGAGCGCCTGGCGCAGACGTTCGGCGAGCGGTCGTGGACCAAGCCGGTGACCCCTCGTCCACGCGGCCCGGTTCCGTTGTCCATCGCGCAGAACCAGGGCAACCGGTGGTTCGGCTCGGTGCTGGCAGCGGGTTTCTGGACCGTCCCGCTGGCGGTCCGCCTGCACGGCGAGCTCGACCTCGACGACCTGCAAGCCCGGCTGGACCGCGCGGTGCGGCGGCACGAAGCACTGAGGACGGCCTTCGTCGAACGGGACGGCGTTGTGCGGCAAGAGGTTCAGCCTGCGCAACCAGTGAAACTCAAGGTCGTCGACGTGCCGTCGGCCGAGGAGGCGGCGTACATCGCGGGCGACGAGATGACCGTGCCGTTCGACCTCGCGAGCGGGATGTTGTTGCGCGCACGGGTACTGCGCATCACCGACGACGACCACGTGCTGCTGCTGACCATGCACCACCTGGTCAGCGACGGCTGGTCGCAGGGCCTGCTGATCGAGGAGCTGAACGGCACCGCTCCCGCGCCATCCGTCCAGTACGCCGACTTCACGCTGTGGGAGCGGGAAACCCTGTCGCCCGAGCACGCGAAGTACTGGCAGCAGCGCTTGGAGGGCATGAGCCCGATCGAGCTGCCCACCAAAGCCGACCGCGACCTCAACCCGCTGGGCCCGGGCGAACTGCTGCCGTGGTCCCCAACACCCGAGCTGCTCGCCCAGGTCGCCACTCTCGCAACCCAAGAGCAGGCCACACCGTACGAAGTGCTGCTGGCCGCGTTCAAAGTCCTGCTGTCGAAGACCACGAAAGCGACCGACGTCGTCGTCGGCACCCCGATGGCGAACCGGGTGCGTCCAGAGCTGGAACACGTGATCGGGTTCTTCGCCAAGGTCGTCGCGCTCAGGACCGATCTCTCCGGCGATCCGGACTTCCGCGAGGTGCTCAAGCGGGTGCGGGCCACCACCGCCGAAGCACACGCTCACCAGGAGGTGCCGTTCCACGAGGTGATCGAAGGCATCCCGCTCAGACTCACGTTCCAGCTGGTCCCGCCGATCCCGACGCTGAGGCTCCCGGGAGTGACGGCGACCCGGTTCGAGGCGAGACAGCGCGGCCCGGTCATCGTGAAGTCCGAGGTGACCTTCCACCTGCACGACCAGGGCGGGCACGTGGTCCACAACTCGCTGCTGTTCACAAAGGACCAGGCCACCGCGCTGCTCAACGCGTTCGAAAACGTTCTGCGGGCCGTCACCACGGACCCGTCGCAGCGCATTTCGGAGATCCAATAGCGTGGGAGCGTGACCGCTCGACGCACCCTGCTCAAGTCGCTGGCCCTGCTCCCCCTCGCCGGCTGCACCACACCAACGGCGATCCCTCCGACGGGCGCCCCGGTAACGACCGTCTCCGGCCCGGTGCGCCACGAGACCCTGTTCGAGCTGGAGAAGAAGTACGACGCCAGGCTCGGCGTGTTCGCGGCCGGCGTCGGCACGATCGAGCACCGCGCGGACGAGCGGTTCGCGTTCTGCTCCACCTTCAAGGGCCTCGCCGCGGCCGCCGTGCTGCACCGCAACCCGATGGCACACCTCGACACCGTCGTCACCTACGGCTCGGCAGACCTGATGAAGAGCTCGAAGATCACCAGCCAGCACGTCCAGACCGGGATGAAGCTCCGCGACGTGTGCGACGCCGCCGTTCGGTACAGCGACGGCACGGCCGGCAACCTGCTGCTGCGCGACCTCGGCGGCCCCGGCGAGCTCACCAGGTACCTGCGCGAGCTCGGCGATGTCGAGACCCGGATGGACCGCATCGAGCCCGACATCACCAGCGCCACCCCGGGCGACCCGCGCGACACGGCCACCCCGCGTTCGCTCGGCACGGACTACCAGAAGCTCGTCCTCGGCGACGCCCTCGAACCGGAGAAGCGCGACTTCCTCAAGGACCTGATGATCCGCAACACCACGGGCGCCAACCGCATCCGGGCCGGTCTGCCGAAGGACTGGCAGGTCGCCGACAAGACCGGCACCGGCGACCACGGCACGCTCAACGACATCGCGATCGCCTGGCCGCCGAACCGCGGGCCCGTCCTGATCTCGATCATGTCCAGCAAGTCTGCCGCGGACGCCGAATACGACGAGGCCCTCATCGCCGAGGCCGCCGCCTACGTCGCCAAAACCCTCATCTGACCGAGGACACGTCCGCCCACACGGTTTTCGAGTCCGGGAACCTGTTGTGCCCCCACACCTGCGCCAAGCCGTTGACCAGCAACAACCCCCGCTGCCTGCGCCCCAGGAACCCCATCCGCCCCAACTGCGGGAACCGGCCAGGCGTTCCGTCGTCGACCTCCACCCGCACGACTTCGCGTTCTGGAAGGCGAAGAACGCGGGCACGACGGGGCCCGGCGGCGTGGTGGTACGCGTTGCTCACCAGTTCGGTGGCAACGACCATCACGTCGACCACGACGTTCTCGTGCATCCCCCTGAGCAGGCGGCGAACCTCCGCCCTCACGTCTGCGAGCGGCAGCATTCCCTCTGGTAGGACGAGGTCCAGGCGTTCGCCGGACCGTCCTGCAATACCCATCAGCATCTCCCCGTGCCCTGTTCGCTCAAGGCAGCAGGATCCGTACCCGCCAGCACACAGATCGAAACCCACCGAACTGGAATCACATGAACCTCGGCAAATCCGCCCAAACCACCGTGCCGCCGTGTGCCCTGTCCACACCCCAGCGATCTGACAACCGCGCAACCAGGACCAGGCCGTATCCCCGTTGCGGACGGGAGACCTTCCGCAACGGCGGGCGGGCCTGGGCGTCGTGCGTGATCTCGACGCGGACCTTGGACTTCTCCATGACGACACGCAGGAACGACGGCTCCGACGTGTACCGGTAGGCGTTGCTGACGAGCTCGTTCACCACCAGCAACACGTCACCGACGCACTCCGGGGTCTCCCCCATGAGCTGCAGGCGCACCCAACGCCGGACGGTCGCGAGACTCGGCCGCTGCCTGCCCAGTGGCAGGTTCGCCGCCCCACCCGTCCTCGCTGCGTGGTCGTGAGCCAAACCGCTCCTCGGTCAATTGATCAGTTCGGGCGCCGGTTACCCGACTGCATCGGCCGCCAAACCATCCGTTCAGCGGAGTGAACTCCGGCTAATCTCACCTCGCCGTCACTGCTCCGGGGGGAACCGCGTGCCTAGACCGCTGGCGCCGTTGCTGATCGCCCTGCTGGGGATGTTCACCGCCCAGCAACTGCTCGCTCCCACGCTCGGGCCGTTGTCGGCCCAGTTCGAGCTCAGTCCCACCCAGCTGGGGCTGGTGTACACGGTCGGCTCGGTGGCCGTCGTCGTGTCCAGTCCGCTGTGGGGCTTGGCGTTCGACCGGTTCGGCCTGCGTCCCGTGCTCCTCGCCGGCGCCGGTCTCAGCCTGGCCGGACTGGCCGGGTTCGCCGCCGCGTCGGTGCTCGTCCTCGACGAGACGCTGACGCCCGCGCTGACCTTCGCGCTGGCCCTGTTGTTCCGCAGCTTCCTGCTGGGCGCGGGCATCTCCGCGGTCGCGGTCGCCGCGCTCGCCGTCGCCGGCCGGACCCCGGAGGCCCTGCGCACCACGGCCGTCGGTCTGGTCGGTGCGGCGCAGGGACTGGGCGTGGTGATCGGACCCGCGATCGGTGGCGTGCTGGCCGTCGGATCGTTGCTGGTGCCGCTCTACGTCGCTCCCGCGCCGGCACTGCTGTTCCTCGTCTGGGTGCTGGTCGCGGTCAAGCCCGAGGCCGTCGCGCATCCGCAACCGATGGCTCCGGCGCCGCCGCCACAGGACCTGGTGCGGATCTTCGGCGTCGGGCTGCTGACGTACGTGGCGTTCGTGCTGGTGAACGTGTCGGCCACGTTGCTCGCGTTCGACCGGCTGGACACGGTGTCCGGCACCGCCACCGCGGCGGCCGCCGTCGCCGTGCTGGGGATCGGGGTCGTGATCGCGCAGGGCGTGCTCGTGCCGGTCCTGAGGTGGCCCGCGGACCGGTTGATGCCGGCCGGAGCACTGACGGCGGTGGCCGGCTGCGGGCTCGCGGCGGTCGCCGGGTCGATGTGGCTGACGGCGCTCGCGTTCCTGGTGCTGGCGGTCGGGTTCGGTTTCGCGCTCACCGGGTTCTTCGCGGCGGCCACGCTCGGCGTCCGTCCGCGGCACGCCGGCCTGGTCGCCGGGGCGGCCGGCGCCACGAGCGGGCTGGCGGGTCTCGTCGTGCCGATGATGGCCACCGTCCTGCACTCGGTGCATCCGGTCGCGCCGGTGGTCGCCGCCGGGGTGGCCTCCGTGCTCGCGGCCGGGTTGGCGTTGGTGCCGCGGCCTGTCCCACAATCTGCCGGGTGAGGCTGTCCATCGCGATCTGGCCGCCCGCGGAGATCGTCGAGGAGCTCGGCGCGCTCGACCGTGCGCCGGGCATCCAGTGGTCGGAGCCGGCGCAATGGCTCATCAAGGTTCGGCCACTGGGCACGGTGTCCGAGCGCGTGGTGCCGGACCTGGTCGATGCGCTGACGTTCGAGCTCGAAGGCGCACCCTCGGCCCGGTGCGTGCTGGGTCCTCGCACGCGGGCGCTCGGCGGGTGGCTGGGCGTGCCGGTGTCGGGACTGGACGAGCTGGCCGCGGTGGTGTTCGACGCGACCGCGCCGATCGTGCCCGTGACGCATCCCCAGCCGTTCCACGCCTACGTGTGGGTCGCGCGCGGCCGGGTACGCGCTTCGGCGGCGGGTGCGGCGATCAGTGGCGAATGGATCGCCGACCGGATCGCGCTGGTGGCGGACCGGAGCTCGCCGGGCAGGCCGCGGTTCGAAGACTTAAGTGTGTTCGAGCTGGAACGCTCGGCGTAGTTCGCACAACGCGTAGTGCGTCCGCGACTTCACCGTCCCTGTGGGCACGCCCAGACACACGGCGGTTTCGTTGTATGTGCGGCCGTTGTAGTAGAGCTCCATGAGCACGCGTCTGTGTTCATAGGACAGTGATGCGAGCACGGCGTCCATCACCAACGCGTCCACGACGTGTTGCGCGTGGTCCGGAACTGGTTCCGGTTCGTGCTCACCGGTCTCGTGCGGCCGTGCGGTCCTCGCCCGCGCCCGGTCGATGACCACGTTGCGCGCCACCGTGATCAGCCAGCCGCGCGCGGAAGTTCCATCGGCAAACGATTCGGGATGACGCCACGCGCGCAGGAAGGTCTCCTGCACCACGTCCTCTGCGGCCGCGCGGTCTCCGGTCAGCCGGGTCGCGAAGTTCAGCAGACTGAGTTGGTGGTCTTCGTAGAGCACGCGGAGGAAGTCGTGCATGCGGCTCATGAAATCGACGCGGTGTCGAGATCACAACGACCCTGTCCAATCCGACAGGGAACCACTTACGACGAGCGGGCCATTGCGCTGGGCCCATTACTCTGGGCGCGTGAGGCGTTACTTCAGCGCGCTCGTGCTGGCACTGCTCGCCGCGACGGCCCTGGCCGTCCCCGCACAGGCCCACGCCGAGCTCAAGAGCAGCAACCCGGCGTCCGGCGCGGCACTCGACGCCCCGCCCAAGTTCATCGAGCTGGTGTTCAGCGACACCGTCAGCCTGCCCGACGGCGACGCGGTCACCGTGACGGGCCCGGACGGCGCCAAGTGGCCGCTGACCCAGGTGCACGCCCTGGACAAGACGATCACGGCATCCGTCGGTGACGCGGCCGTGCACGCCGGCGAGCACAAGGTCGCCTGGCAGGCGACGTCGGACGACGGCGACACCATCTCCGGCACCTTCACGTTCACGGTGAAGCTCGCGGGCCAGACCTCGTCCAGCGCCCCGACGTCGACCGTGACGATGAGCAAGACGGTGACGAACGTTCCCCCGTCGACCACGCCGTCAGACTCCGGTGGCGTGCCCGCCTGGCTGTGGATCCTGGTGATCCTGCTCGTGCTGGTCGGCGTGATCCTGCTGGTCCGCCGTCGCAAGGCTTAGTCGTTTGCGCAGGAGGTCGCGTTCGGCCGGGTGTTCCGCCCGTTCGAGCGCGGCCTCCAGTGCCGCGGTCGGGTCCTCGCCCGAGCGTTGGAGCAGATCCGCGCGGACGGCGTGGAACAGGTGGTAGCGGTCGAGGTCCAGAGCGTCGACCTGTCGTAGTGCTGTTCGTGGTCCTTCGGTCTCGGCTATTGCCACGGCTCGATGCAGGGCCACGACCGGACTTGGGGTGTGCGCGAGAAGCTGGTCGTAGAGCGCCACGACCTGATGCCAGTCGGTGGGTGGGTCGCTGTGCACGGCGTTGATGGCGGCCTGGATCTGGTACGGGCCGGGCCGGTTCCAGCGCAGGCACCTGCGCACGATGTCCTGGCCTTCAGCCACTTGTCCGGCGTTCCAGCGCGTGCGGTCCTGGTCGTCGAGCAGCACGAGTTCGCCGTTGCGCAGGCGGGCTTCCCGGCGTGACGCGACCAGCAGCATCAACGCCAGCAGCCCCCACACCTCGGGCTCGTCCGGCATGAGCTGCGCGAGCACCCGGCCGAGCCGGATGGCTTCCGCTTCGAGTGCTTCCTTGTCGAAGTAGCCCTCGTTGAAGATCAGGTAGACGACCGCGAGCACGGCCTTGAGACGTTCGGGCAGGTCGGCGTCGCGCGGCACCCGGTACGGGATCCGGGCCGCGCGGATCTTGCCCTTCGCGCGCACGATCCGTTGCGCCATCGTGGGTTCCGGCACGAGGAAGGCCCTGGCGATCTCTCCCGTGGACAGGCCGCCGAGGAGTTTGAGGGTGAGCGCGACCTGGGCCTGGAGCGCCAGCGACGGGTGGCAGCAGGTGAAGATCAGCCGCAGTCGTTCGTCCGGCACGTCACCCACCTCCTCGTCCGGTTGGTGCTGGAGCATGTGGAGCAGCACTGCCTGGGCGTGTTTCTCCTGGCCTTTGCTCTCGCGGCGCAGCTTGTCGATGGCGCGGTTGCGGGCGGTCGTGATGATCCAGCCGGCGGGCGCCGGTGGGGCGCCCTTGACCGGCCACTGCTCGGCGGCCGTGGTGAAGGCGTCCTGCACCGCCTCCTCGGCGAGGTCGAGGTCACCGAGGACGCGGGTCAGGACAGATACCGCGCGGCCGTACTCCGCCCGGAAGATCTCCTCGATCATCAGAAGACGATGGGCCTGACCTCGACCGGCAGGGGGCTCAGCACGGTCGCGAGCCGGCGGCCCCACTCCAGCGCCTCGTCGAGGTCCTCCGCCTGGATGACCGTGAAGCCGCCGATGTGCTCCTTGCCCTCGGTGAACGGGCCGTCGGTCATCAGCACGTCGTCGTCCTTGGCCTTGAGGACGGTCGCGGTCGACGGCGGGTGCAGGCCGACGGCGAACACCCACGCGCCCTTGGCCTGCATCTCCTCGTTCAACGCGGTCAGGTTCGCCATGATCGGGTCGAGGACCTCGGGCGGAGGAGCCTCGCCGTCCGGCTGATAGATGCTGAGCAGGTATTTCTGGGTCATCGTGGTCTCCTTTCACCCTTTGTACGAACGCGCGCGGCCCGTTTCGACAACTATGGCGACATGGTCCCGTTGATCCTCCCGCTCGACGACTCCGCGGCCGACCTGGCGGCGGTCGGCGGCAAGGGCGCGTCGCTGGCCCGGCTGACGCGCGCCGGGCTGCCGGTGCCCGCCGGGTTCTGCCTGACGACTCGCGCGTACCGGGAACGGTCGATGGAGGGCGTGCTGGAGGCGTTCCAGCAGCTGGGCGGGCCGGTGGCGGTGCGCTCGTCGGCCACCGCGGAGGATCTGCCGGGGCTGTCGTTCGCCGGGCAGCACGACACCGTGCTGAACGTGGACGAGAGCGGGCTGTTCGACGCGATCCTGAAGTGCTGGGACTCGCTGCAGTCCGCACGGGCCGTGGCCTACCGCGAGAACAACGCCGTCGACTCCGCCGAGATGGCCGTTGTCGTGCAACGGATGGTGCCCGCGGACGTCTCGGGAGTGCTGTTCACGGCGGATCCGGTGACCGGACGGACCGAGCCGGTGATCAACGCGGTCCAGGGGCTCGGTGAGGCGCTGGTCAGCGGCGAAGCGAACTCGTCCGACCTGCTCTCCGCGGCCCAGAAAGATTCGCTCGTGGCGTTGGGCGAGCGGATCGAGAAGCTGTACGGAATGCCGATGGACATCGAGTGGGCGTTGGTCGGCGAGGAGTTCCAGATCCTGCAGGCACGGCCGATCACGTCGTTGCGGGTCGAGTGGAACGACACGCTCGACGGCGACTACCTGTGGTCCAACGGCAACGTCGGCGAGGCCGTCCCCGAGGTCATGACGCCGGTGACGTGGTCGCTGGTGAAGGTGCTGTCGAGCGCGGCGATCGGGCCGCACCGGATCTCCGGCAACATCGGCGGCCGCTTCTACCTCAACATCAGCACCTACACCGCGATCGGCACGGTGATCGGCAAGGCCGACGAGATGCTGCGGTCGGGCGAGGAGACGTTCGGGCGCATCCCAGCGGGCGTGACCGTGCCGCCGTTGCCGATGTCGCGCCTGGAGATCCTGGGCGCGGTGCTCAAGGGCGCCGGCGGGCCGATCAAGCAGCAGTTGCTCTACCGGATGCGGCTCGCCCAGCTGGTCCGCGACAACCCCGGCCGATGTGCCGTGGCGCGCAAGAGGATCGCCGACTGCACCTCGCCCGCGGAGCTGCTCGCGTTGTGGCGGCGCGAGCTCGACCACCTGCTGCGGTTCGTCTGCCCGATCCTGGACGCCGGCGCGCGCATGATCGCGGGCGGGCCGGCGGCCTTCCGGCGTGAGCTGGTCGAACTGGTCGGTGAGGAGGACGCGACCACGTTGCTGACCGGGTTCCACGCGGGCGACGGCCTCTCGAGCGTGGGGCCGCTGATCGGGCTGGCGCAGGTGCGGTCGGGTGAGCTGCACTGGAAGGAGTTCGCCGAGCAGTGGGGCCATCGGGGCCACAACGAGTTCGAGATCTACCAGCCTCGCCCCGCCGAGGCACCGACGTGGATCGCGACGCAGATGGACGCCTTGGCGGACCCCGAAGCGTTGCTGAAGAAGCAGGCGGCGACGCGTTCGGAGGCCTGGAACCGGCTGGTGGCGGCACATCCGGGGCAGGCGCGCCGGATCGAGAAGCGGCTGGCCAAGATCGGGGCCGGGGCGCGCGCACGGGAGCAGGCGCGCTCGGAGATGGTGCGCGCGTTCTGGGTGATGCGTGCGTTCGTGCTGCGCGCCGGGGAGCTCACGAAGACCGGCAACGACCTGTTCTTCCTGCCGATCGACGACGTGCTGCGCGTGCTGGGTGGCGAGACGTCGTTGTTGGACCGCGTGCACGGGCAACGGCAGGCATACGAGCGCTATCGCGCGCTCCCGCCCTATCCGGCGGTGATCCGGGGCCGGTTCGACCCGGAGTCCTGGGCCGCCTCCCGGGACCGGCGCGCTGATCTCCACGACGCGACGACCGACGTGCCGATGCCGGCGGACATCACGGGTTTCCCGGGCTCGGCGGGCGTTGTCGAGGGTGTGGCCCGCGTGCTGCGCCAGATCGACGAGGGCAGGGCGCTGGAACCGGGCGAGATCCTGGTGACCTCGGTGACGAACGTCGGCTGGACGCCGTTGTTCACGCGTGCCGCCGCCGTCGTGACCGATGTCGGCGCACCTCTCTCGCACGCGGCGATCGTGGCGCGAGAGCTGGGAATCCCGGCGGTCGTGGGTTGCGGGAACGCGACGACCCGCATCGCCACGGGAGACGTGATTCAGGTCGACGGGGCTCGCGGGACCGTCAAAAGAGTGAGCTGAACCCACCACCCGTCCGCCGCCGAGTGGTGGGGTCAGCTCACCGAGATCAGTTGTGCATGGAGACCAGCTGGCGCCGCATGCGTTCGCGCAGCAGGTCGATCACCTCGGTGACCGTGGTGGCTTCCGCGTACGCCTGCACCTCGACCCACTTGAGGTCGAAGCGGGCGTGCGCGTGGATCACTGCCTTGTCCGAAGTCAAATTGACCCAGGCGAAGTCGACCCGGTCGGGCGCGTAGCGGTCGAGCGAACCGATGCGCGCAGACGCGTAGTCCCTGGCCTGCTCCGGAATGGCCTCCGCGAGCGAGACCTGGATGTAGTCCATCGACACCTGCCTCCTCAAGGCAACGCGGCATGGCCACGTGGCCGGTTCGACGATACGAATTCGATCGCAACGCCGAACCAGGCGTTGGTCCCGACAGCGCAGGGTCTTTCTACTGAGAAACTTCTTTCTGAGATGGTGCCGCGATCGGGCTTGGTGATGTCACTGGATCAGAGCGGACAAGCGCTGGTCGAGCTGTTCCTTGGTGGGCGAGCCGGTGAGGAGTTCCACCCCGCCGTCACTGCGGACGAACGCGAACGTGGGCTGAGCGGTCACGCCGAACCGCTTCCAGACGGACCCGTCGAGGTCGGCCAGGTGCGGGAACCCGGTCATCTTGTGGTCGGACACGAACTTCTTCATGGCGTCGAGCTGGTCCTCGGCCGCGACACCGACGAACTGGATCTTGTGGTGGTTCTTGGCGACGTCCTCGACCATCTCGGCCTCGGCGTTGCACGACGGGCACCACGGCGTCCAGAACCACAGCACGGCGGGCTGGCCGACGAGCTTGTCACCGCGGAACTCCGCGCCCTCCAGCGTCTTCGACGTGAACTGGAACTTCTCCGGGGGCGGCGCCTTCTCGGCACACCCGGCGAGCAGCAGCACAACTCCCAGCAGTACTCCGAGGATGCGCATCGGGCTCCTCACCTCCTGTCTGGGCGTACGGCTTTGCGCCTCCTCCGGTTCAGCCACAGGACGCTCACCACGACGAGCACCACGATGAAAGGCCACGGTCCCAGTGCCGCCACGATCTGGGCGAGCGTGCTCTGGAACCAGCCGGCCGCCTGGACGACTGGATCTTGCGCGCTGCCGTTGGCGAGGAACAGCCGCAGCTCATAGACGCCGTAGTAGGTCACGTAGGCGCCCATCACCACGAGGATGACACCACCGATGCGTCCGACGTGCGGGAGGAGTTTCCTGATGTGTGGTGCGAGCAGTGAACCCGTCACGGCCAGTGCGGTGACCACGAGCCCCATGCCGAGCGCGTAGGCGACGAACGCGGGCAGACCCTCCTGCAAGGACCCGGAGAACCCGATCAAGCGCTACTACACCTACCGCAACCGCGGTTACCTGCTCTCGCAGCCGGGCATGCGGAAGCTGGGCGCGCT